>CALQJV010000176.1 GCA_943330985.1 Chitinophaga pinensis | reverse complement strand
TGAAACCAATCAATGAGCTGCATCATTCTCGTTCCAGCTGCCGAAGAAGTTGGTTCGGGCCAAACAGTTCCGATGATGAGTAGTTTTTTCATTCAGCAAAAATAGAACGAAATAACGAGAAGGCATTTTACATGACCGAAAACCATTGATATGCCTCTAAATAAATGTTGAAATCTCTATCTTGCGCTTATAAAATTTTTACATGGCACATATTCTAGCACGAATCATCGGAATAAAATTCGATGACATTGAAATGGTTTTATTATCGGATGCGGTCGAACATGCAGAACGCGGTATGAACTTGGAACATTTATGGCGCAATGCAGATAATGCGGAAGAAGTTCTTTTCTTATTTTCTGCAGAAGATTTGGATAAAGCACGCGCATACATCAACGAAATGCACGAACAAGCGATGGCTGCCTTCCCTGATTTCCCAAAACCTGAAATGACATTTTTAATCTAACAAAAATTAAATAAATCGTTTTTCGAATTGATTAACAAACGTTAAACATTGAAATAAAGATGAACAGAAAAGAATTCCTCTCACTAGTTGGAATAGGCGCTACAGGTGTTTTTGTTGCATCTTGTCTCAGTGCCTGTAAGAAAGAAAACAATAACACCATTGATTTTACACTCGATTTAAGTAGTTCAGCAAATTCGGCATTGTCGGCTAACGGCGGTTATGTAGTTTCGCAAGGAGTGATTGTAGCTAAAACCAGCGCAGGTGATTACATTGCAGTTTCGGCGGCATGTACTCATGAAGGAGTCAATGTTCAATTTCAGTCCTCAAGCAATCGATTTCATTGTCCTGCCCATGGTGCTAATTTCACAACAACAGGAACTGTACAAAATGGCCCAGCAAATAGCCCTTAAACTAAATACAATACAAGCTTAAGTGGGAATATACTGAGAGTTTATTCTTAATGATTATCAATTATTTATTCAAATGAAATTATCAATGAATCGAAGAGAATTACTAAGTGTATTCTTTCTATTGCTGATTTCGGGTTGTTTTTTTCATTTAAGCAAAATCAACGAATTTCCTTTATACACGCATGCATGGGCGCAAGCCGATCGTTATGCTATAGCATTAGGCTTTCTCGATAATCATTTCAATTTAATCTACCCTCAAACATTTGTTTTAAACACCCAGTTCCCAGGCGATTTTTTAGTTGCTGGAAATTCAGGAATTACCTCTGTCGATTTCCCTATACATGAATTCATTATTGCAGGATTCATGAAACTCTTTCATACTCAAGAACCATGGATTTTTCGCACGTATGAATTATTAATTAGTGTTATTGGATTGCTTTATTTATTTCGAATTTCCCGGCTTTTCAATATTTATTTTATTGGTTCTATTTTCATTACATTATTTGCAGCATTATCGCCTGTTTGGGTGTATTATCAAGCAGGGTTTATTCCGGGTGTAACTTCACTTTCGTTCACAATTATTGGGTTGTTTTATTATTTTAATTATCGTTTGACGAGCAATTCAACATTAATTCCATTCGCATTTATATTTTTAACTATTGCAGCTGCAAGTCGCACAACGTTTATTATTCCGTTACTAACAATTTCGGGTATTGAAGCACTTCAATTTCTTCAGAAAAAGAAATTTGAATTTAAATCGACAGCACTAATTTTCGGCTCATTTGCATTTATTGTTGGTTATTATTTTTGGAATATCCATTTAAGGGAATTGCATGGATCTTTGTTTTTAAATGAATTAAAGCCGGCAAAATCGATTACTGAATTCATTGAAATACTTGAAAATGTTCAATCGAGGTGGTTATTTCAGTTCATGAGTATTATGCAATATTGTGTTTTAGCAGGATTGATTATACTTTTCATTATTTCATTCATTAAGAAAAATCAACATTCAAATTCTTCCATATCTTATTTAAAACTTTTTCTTCTTATAGATTTTTTAGGTTGTATCTTTTTCTTTTTCGCCATGATGCAGCAATTCAGCAATCATGATTATTATTTTATTGACACGTTTTATTTACCTCTGTTTCTATTAATGATTGCATTGTTTTCAGGAATTCAGAAAACTTTGCAGAAAATTCCATACTATATAAAGGTTTCAACTTTGATTATATGTGTTTGTATTATGGTTGAAGAAACTTATGCAACCCAAATTGACAAGCGAATTACAGGCAATTGGGATAAAACGGCATCCTTGGTTTACGATTACAATAAACTGGATGAAAAACTCGATTCCATAGGCATCCCCCGAAACGCCAAAATATTGGTATTGGATGCCGTTGCGCCAAACATTCCATTCATTCGGATGAATAGAAAAGGGTATGTAGTGGTAACGACTTCGAAAGAGAATTTACAAAACGCCCTACATTTTCCTTTCAATTACATTGCAATTCAAGACAATTGGTTCATGAACGACATCTATCCCAATTACCCTGAAATAATAGATTTATTAAGTAAGAAAGCCGATTTAGGTGCCGTTAGTATTTATACAATTAGAAAAGAACCAATTCAAAAGAGTCTATTCGATTTTCTAGAATTAAATAAAAAAATATCCGTCATTCATGAAGAATGTACATATGAAATTTCATTAAAATCAGAATGGGAACATACCGAAAAATCCGATTCCGTAGTATTAGAAGGTCAATATTCTGGAATTGTATTGGCAGAAGACGAGTATGGACTTACATATCGAACAAAGCCCTCGCCCCTATTTACAAACGTCGATCGAACCTTATTTTTAAGTGCGGATGTATTAAATCCGGAATTATCTCCCGAATGCAGAATAGTTGTATCGATAGATGCGCCTGGGAAAAATCTATTCTTCCGAGAAATTCCACTATCAATGCTTAGTTCAATCAAATCATCCTGGAAAAAAACACAGGCATTAATCAATATACCAAAGACAACCATTCCCAACAGCACGTTAACTGTCTATTTTTGGAATAAAGGCCGAAATAATTTGCATATCGACAATATGGAGATTTATGTCAATTAAAATCAAGATTGGCATTTTTGATAAGGTTTTAATTGCATACTAGTATTAAGTTTATTTTAATTATTTTTGATTTTTGCTTTATGTAGTTTTATCGATGATTCGAATTTGTCTTCTTGCCTTCTTATATTTATTCACAGTTTGCATTAGTTCCTGTAGCAAAGAACCTGGAGAAGGAGGTTCATCTTCCATTTCGGGGAAAGTTTTTGGATATGATATAAATACGGCTGGAGTAATTACCGATAGTGCTTATGCTGGCGATTATCGTGTTTTTATTTCATACGGAGATGCTGGTACTGCCGACAATGATATTCGTACATCGTATACAGGAGATTATTCCTTTAAAGGACTTCAAAAAGGGAAATACTGTGTATATGTATTTTCTCAATGCGACACTTGCGTTTTCAATCAAAATTACTTAACTCAAGTTGTAGAAATCACCAAAAACAACCAAGAAATTGTTTTGCCGGATTTTAAAATCTTTGATTGATTCGGTCTGAATGCAAATCTCTGAAAAGTATATAACCAACTTAGCAAAGTTCGAAAGCGCGAATTTGGATGACTTAAATGCCTTTAAGTTGCAAAATCGTGTCGATCAAAAATTCATCATACGGGATGTTGAATTGGATTACTTACTAAATGAAATTTCCGAGCATTACAAGGTATTGACCATTGACAACACCCGTGTTTTTAAATACAACACGCTTTATTTTGATACTCCTAATCTCAATTCATATTTCGATCATCATAATGGAAAACCCAATCGTTGCAAAATCAGGTATCGTAAATACGAACAATCGGGAGATGTTTTTTTTGAGATAAAGAAAAAAATCAAAGGTATCCGGACCAATAAATTCAGAATTCCAACAATCGAAATACCAAGTGAAATTGGAGAAATCGAAAATGATCTTTTGGAGTCTTGCCTCATACAAAATCGCAATTTAAAAACTAGTATTTGGGTGAATTACGAACGTATTACATTGATAAGTAAGGACAATGAAGAACGCGTTACCATTGATTTACATGTAGAATATAAAAATGATAAACAAG
>CALQJV010000175.1 GCA_943330985.1 Chitinophaga pinensis | reverse complement strand
CGAAAGAATAGCCAACATAAGTCCGAGAATAAAAATGTCACGTTGATTTTCAGAGGTGAAAAATGTGGAAAGAAAATCCTGAATCGAAAAGTTGCTGATTTGATCATCGTTCCCTATTGAGATGATGTTACCTCCACTAAAAAGCAGCGACAACATCACAAAAAAGAGCATTCCACCAATCAGAATAAATATCACTCCAACCGATCTTCCCATAAATAATAAAATCCGTCGGAACGCATTGAATACAATTCCACTAATTTCCTGGATGAATTCACCCAAGCGTCCATGAACATTCGCTTTCCGAAATCCTTTGCTTGCATCTTCGCCAAAAGCCTGTGCACGTTCTTTGAAAATCTTTGCTTCCTCTCTAATTCTTCGTTCAATGTTTTCGATGTTCACTTTCTCGCCGCGCATTTGAAGTTTCTCGGCGGTTGAATTTGCCTTAGGGATTACAATCCATAAAATAATGTACAAGAGCGGACCCGAACCCGCAAGAAATAACGCAATGACGAAAGCCAATCTCAACCAAACGGGGTCAATACCAAAGTAATATGCAATGCCCGAACAAACACCACCTAATACGGCATCGTCCGAATCGCGGTACAAACGTTTGATGGCTCCACTTTCTTTGTTCTCTTTTTCTTCAATTGGTTTTTGGGCTTTCGTTTCTTCATCAGTATAGACTTCCGGTTCGCCCATAACACCAATAACTTCTTCCACTTCTTTTTCTAAAATTACTTGCTTTGTTACGATGTAGTTCGCAAATAATTCTGCAATGCGCGCTTCCACATCTTGAATAATCTCATCACCTCCATCGGTTCCTACAAAACATTGACGTATCGCATTCAAATAATGAAACAAACGATTGTAAGCACCTTCTTCAAGATAAAACAGCATTCCGTTCAGATTAATACTAATGGTTTTATTCATGATTTCTATGTATTGGGTGTTTGTAATTGTGAAACTGTGTTGACTAAACTTGTCCAACTCGCACTTAACTCCACGAGAGCTAATGTGCCTTGCTCTGTTAATCCATAATATTTTCTTGGTGGGCCAGATGAACTCTCCTCCCAACGATAGTTTAGCAATCCCGCATTTTTTAGTCGATTTAAAAGAGGATACAAAGTTCCTTCTACTACAATTAACTGTGCATCTTTTAAGCGTTTGATGATATCGCTCACATAAGCGTCATCATTCGAAAGTATAGATAAAATACAAAACTCTAACACGCCTTTGCGCATCTGAGCTTTGGTGTTTTCGATATTCATTCAGCAAATGTATGTAATTATAGTACTATGCAATGCAAGGTACGATGATTTAATTCTTATTTAATTCACATAGTTCAATTGATAAGCGCAGATTAATTTTTAAATATTTGTTTAGTAGGAGATTAAAATTTATTTTTAATTTAAACTTCATCTGGAATGTTGAAGTCTGTACAACTTGAAATTAGAATTCTAAAACGATGATTAAAATCAAATTACTTAAGATTCAATTCTACCTTTTTATTTTTAGTTCTTTTGCATTGAATTATAATGCCTTAGCTCAAAGTTCCAACATTGTTTTAGGGCGTCCAACCAACAACTCCATCACGGCAAGTGTCATGTTTGATGTAAACAAGGAGTTGTTTATTGAATATGGAACCCAATCCGGATTGTATACCAATACAACATCACCCATAATTAATGTTTCTGGAATTCCCGATGAAATAGACCTGATAAATTTGGAGGCCAACACCCGTTATTATTATCGTTTACATCATCGAACTCCAGGGAATGGTGCGTATACAATTTCCGATGAATATACATTTCACACTCAAAGAGCTCCAGGCAGTTCGTTTACATTCACACTCGAAGCCGATGAGCATCTTTATGACAAAAAGGGTATTGCCAACATGTACAAAGTTTGCCTTGAAAATCAAGCAAACGACCAACCCGATTTCATGCTTTCCTTGGGTGATATTTTTGGAGATGATCATAATCCCGATAGCATTACTTCGGGTGCTCTCGATACACTTCATAAGAATTATCGTCCTTTTCTTCAGGAGATTTGCCATTCTATTCCATTTTATGTTTGCCTTGGAAATCACGAAGGGGAAAATGATTATTACTTAGCTCAGAATCCTCCAAACAATTTGGCAATCAATGGAACGCTTTGGAGAAAAGTGTATTTCCCGAATCCATACCCCAACGACTTTTACACGGGTAATACCGATGTTGAACCATACGGAGTTGGGAATCCCGAAAATTATTACGCTTGGAATTGGGGCGATGCTTTATTTGTGGTCTTAGATGTTTACCGCGACGAGTGTGATACATCAGCAAAACCTCAGAAATGGGCTTGGAGTCTTGGTTTACCACAATATACTTGGTTGAAAAATACACTCGAATCGAGCTCGGCTCCTTATAAGTTTGTCTTCGCTCATCATGTTCGTGGACAAGGCAGAGGAGGCGTTACAAACGCACCTTTTTTCGAATGGGGTGGTTACGAACAAAACGGAACATCATACACGTTTCCAACCAAGCGTCCAGGTTGGGCAAAACCCATCCATCAGCTGTTTGTCGACAACGGTGTTAATATTTTCTTTCAAGGACACGATCACGTTTTTGCGCATGAGGTGCTCGATGGCATTACCTATCAAGCATTACCCATGGCTGCCGATTCAACCTATGAAATTGGAATGTTGGCGAACGCAGATGCTTATGTTTCCGATACGCTCGATGGAACCGGTCACCTTCGTGTAACTGTTGCTCCTTCTTGTGTTCAGGTCGATTATGTGCGAGCATACTTGCCTGCGGATACGGTTTCAGGTGAGCATCACAACGGAGAAGTAGCATTCTCCTATACCATTGGCGATTGTGCTCCTTTATCCATTCCTGTTCAAACCAAATTGGATGAAATAAAAGTGTTGCCTAATCCAACGCAGGATGTGTTCAGGGTGCAATTTGCAAACTCACCTTCCAAGTGCCGATTAAAATTAATAAATGCTTTTGGGCAAGTTGTTTCACAGGTCGATGGTCGTCAACTAAATGTGCAAGAATTTCCTTCCGGAATGTATTTTCTTTCCATCGAAACAGAAGCAGGAACCAATCAGAAACGTGTAATTATTGCCCACTAATTTTATGATAAAAAGTTTCTATTTCGTTTCGCCATTCAGTTTAGCAACGTTTTCACTTTTCGGGCAATCTATCGTTCATAAAGAACTACTCGGGCGACCCACCGATCATAGCATCACCGTTCAAGCATTTTTCGACACCACCGTGCAAGCGTCTGTTCAATATGGATTAAATACTGGCGTTTATACAAGTCAAACCCCTTGGCAAACTTTCAGTTCCATTGAACCTACCGAGATATTGGTTGATGGATTGAATGCGAATACACCGTATGTATATCGGTTGATTTATCGTTTGCCGGGTGAAACAAATTTTACTGCTCGGCCCGAATATACTTTTCAAACTCAGCGTGCCGTTGGATCTGAATTTACTTTCATTGTTCAAGCCGATCCACATCTCGATGCCAGCAGCGATACTGCTTTGTATAGCTTGTGTTTGAAAAATCAACTCGAGGACAATCCCGATTTCATGATTGACTTGGGAGATTTTTTAATGTCTGATAAGCTCAGAGCTCCTGGGAATGTTATTCCACACGATACGGTGCCTTTTCGTTGTCATGTATTGCGATCTTTCTATGAGAAGCAAGCGCATTCTGTTCCGCTTTTCAATGTGCTGGGAAACCATGAAGGAGAAACGGGTTGGTATCAAAATGGAACATCCGAAAATGTTGCTATTTGGAGTACCATAGAACGCAAGAAATATTTTGTAAACCCTTCTCCAGATGGATTTTATTCGGGCGATACAGCCTCGTATCCCTTTGTTGGGAAACGAGAAAGTTATTATTCTTGGACATGGGGTGATGCTCTTTTCATTGTTATTGATCCTTATTGGTTTACCGCGCCCAAACCAGATTCTTTGCACGGTTGGAGATGGACCTTGGGAGAAGCGCAATACTATTGGCTCAGGAATACTTTAGAGTCGAGTAATTCGAAATT
>CALQJV010000174.1 GCA_943330985.1 Chitinophaga pinensis | reverse complement strand
ATAATAACCTGAAAAATTAGGATCTAAATCCGGATCATTTCCTGTTGGGCCTCCAGTAATATAGATTGCATAATTTAATTCGGGAGTACAGGTTGCACAACCAGCCAGAGGTAAAGAATAATTGTCATTGCTATTTAGGTTAATTGAACCTCCATCACATATAACACTAGGTGTACTTGAACTTCCTGTGTAAGTTGTTGTAACTGTACCTGCTTCTGCAGCACAACAAAATGGGGAAGTAAAGTTATATGGAGTAACAATGGGTGCGCTGGCAGCAGAGAAAACAGCAGTCACCAAACAATTAAGACCATTTCCACTTGACGCAGGAAGTGTCCAATTTATAGGATTGCTGAATGGTGCATTTATCGTTGTTGTGCCTCCACATGAACTTGTAATTAAAAGCGAACCTGAACTTGGTAAGCATGTGCTAGTTAAAGTTCCTGAAAGCACATAGTTACCCGCCGAGCATGCCCCAGGAGTTGCCGTTAAAGTAGCACAACTTGGAGCAGTATAAGTTACAAGAGGAAAAATAGCTGCCGCAGGGTCAGAAAATACAGCTGTTACATTTGAAGTTAATCCATTTCCACATAAATTAGGTATGGTAATAGGAAATGTAAAGGGCGCATTAATTATCTGAGACCCTCCAGCTGTGTTTGTAATAGTTAATGTACCTGATGTCGGAAGTGAGCCGCTTCCTATAACATTTATTGATAAAGTATAATTTCCACTAATACATGGACCAGGTGAAGCATTAATGAAATTACAATTGGTCGATCCTGCTCCTGTCGCACCCGTATTAGTTTGAGTGAAATTGATTGACCCAGGCAAATCAGAGTAATTGGTAATGAGCACCATATACCATTGGCCTGCAATTGCATTTGCTATAGTAAATGTCTCAATAGGAGCTGTAGAATAACTGCATCCAACAATATTTGAAGCAGAAATACTGGAGCACATTGCTGTTTGAGAGGCAAATGGCCCCCAAGCAACAAAGTCTACATCAATACCTGTCCCATCTGATGTTTGCTGCGAAATAGTCATTGAAACATTTCCGCTTGTCGCCACATTTAAATAGTAGTATGATGGATTTGGAGTTGAAAGTAAACAGCCTAAAACTCCTGCAGATCCTATGGAACTAACACCAACAGTGTTACAATAATTGTAATTATTGGTTGAGCAAAATGGATCGGCAGAATTGCATGAGGAATTTGTTCCTGAAATGATACAAGGCTCGGGACTAAAAGCACAAATACTGAATGTGCCATTATTGTCATTACCGTTTTCCCAAAAGCGAATGTAAATTGTTGAACCAGGTGTAAGGCCTGTTGAATTAATATACCCCATGATTCCATTGGTACTGCTGAAATCATCGCATGCTAATAGCGAAAGTGAACCACAAGATCCTGAATAAATAGCGATGTCTCCATCTGTAATTACCCCCGTATTCGTATTTATAACCAATTGGCCGCTTGGTGGAACTACGGCAGTAAACCATACATCGCCACCTAAATAAGAACCGCAACCTGGAGCAGGAACACCACTAGTTGCAGTTGCTCCAGTGTTTGTATATTGAGAATAGGAGCATGTAGTCCCAACTGTTAATAGAGTTGCAGTGCAAGGGTTATCGTTGGCAGGTGGAGCCAAGCAAGTTAAATTTAAATTAAATGCTTGATTTGATGAATATCCCGAAACAAGAATGAAATAAGTTTGTCCTGTAACCGAAGTCCATGAATACGAGGCCGCAGTCCCAGTACAAGCGGGTCCTCCATCATCATTCCCACCAACACATGTTAAAGAATTGCAATTTGTTCCCGAAAACACCTGTATTTTGCTGTCCCAAGCAGTGCCACACACTGACGCAGTCATCGATTGGCCATTTCCACTTATACTGAACCAAACTCCGGGTTGACTTTGAGCGAAGCCACCACAAGTTAATAGCTCTCCAGTAGATGTTGCATTTACTGTTGTACCTGCAATAGTTTGACCGCAAGTTAATGGAGTCGCACTACACACCAAATCATTCGCTGGCACTTGCCCAAACACCGACATACTCGAAAGCAACAGGAGTAAAATACTCCAAGCAATTCGTGGCATGTTAAATAGGTGTTTGTTGTAAATCATACTATTTTAATCGATACGATTTACTAATGAAATTCACAGTCAGGCCTGCAGCTGAAACAATTTCCTTGATCAGAGAAATTGAAGTGTTGGTGTCCGTAATTATCCAATAGCGATTTTCTTCTTTTTTCTTGATCTGGATAGGCGTTTTAACTTCTGTGTTTTTTTGAATTCGCTCTACTAGCTCCGATTCCGGGATCTTGGCATCCATAACTTCAAATTCCAGAGCCAGTGAAATTCCTTCAAAAAAAGGACGGTTGTTTTTTTTATTCTCTTCCAACTTTTGACGGACATCAGCACTTACTGAATTGATGTCGAAGTTGGATGGGGGCGAATTGTTAATAGTTTGAGAATTGCCTTGAGTTTGCGAAGTTGAAACTGCAGTCTTATCTTTAGTTTCAATTGTTTTCACTTGATCTGTTTGGTTCGATGACTTTTGACGCTCAATTGCATTTAGCCTAATTGGTTTAGCCTGATCTTTTTTTTGGCAATAAACGGGCGTATTAATAAATACAAGAATGATTAAGAGTGTTGAAAAAGAAATCGGCAAAATCGGTGAAGGAGAATTACAAATAAAGTTCTGATTCGAATTAACCTTGGTTCTTTTGTTTTGATTTTCTTTCTGTATTATTGAAAGATGCATGAATTATTTAAGCAATTTTATAAGTTGTAAAATTTCACCATAAGCTTTTAAATGCATTATAATCTTCTAGAATACTCCTGATTATTTTATTTAATTGTCAGTAAATGAGGAGTTAACTAATCGAATATAATTTAATGGGAGTGCAAATTACAATTAAAATTAGTGTTCGCCAAATAACTTATGAACAAGTGGGTGTGCTATATTAAAATGGTTGTTTTGTCTTTTAAAACGTTGATAATTCGCAAGGAATCAATGAAAAACATAGATCGAAATCATCGTTACATCAATAGGAATAATGAAACCTGCGGGAGTAACCCGGCAAAAAAACCTGCCGTTATTTGCGCTGGTGTATGAACGTTTAAAATTAACCGCGCACTTCCAATAATTCCGGCAACTAAAAAAAGTGCAGCAAGAATCAAACGTAAATCAATGGGCCAAATAAAGCTTAACAACATGAATGATCCACACAAACCACCAATGCCGGTCATGTGCATGGAGATTTTCCAATAATTGGTTACGAATAATGTGCTAATCAATGAGAACATTCCTGCCAACAAGAAAAATAAATAAGGCGCGGGTAAATGCACCTTCTTTAAAAAATAATAATTGCTGATGTAAAAAACGGCGGTAAATAAAATTGGATACTTGCGGTCTTCCCGATTTTCCAATGTGATGGTGCTTATCATATTAAACCTTTTCATCAGTAATATAATGAAAACGGGCATGAAAAAAGTGAAAAGCAAATTGCAGGAAATTACATACCACTTTACTGCAGAAGGCAATAATGAAAAAGCATAGAAGGGTAAGTTTAGAAAAAGCACAGCCCCATATAGTGGCATAAGCAAGGGTTGGAAAATCCAGGAAAAAAAATGGGCGGCCGATCTTAACATTTTACAAATATACAGTTTGCATGTTGCGAGTAATCATACATTCACAGAAAGAAACCGAATTCCATAATGCTCATTCTATAATCAAATTAATAATTTATTTTGATTCTAAATAAGGGAAGTTAATTTCTATGGAATGCCCTGAAATTAGTAAATGCAATCAATTCAAACGAGATACATCCCCTTGTGAGAACATTTTTTACTGCAAATGGTTATAAGTTCATTCAAAACATGAAAATTGCGTTTGCATCAATTCAGTTCGCGTTCTACATTTGCACACCATCATCAAAACTAAAAATCTATGGCTACTGTCTCGGCAGGTCTTTTCAAATCATCGCTAGGGCGTAAGTACCTCATGGCGCTTTCCGGTTTATTTCTTTGCACCTTTCTTATCGTGCATT
>CALQJV010000173.1 GCA_943330985.1 Chitinophaga pinensis | reverse complement strand
TATACAATACCTGCAAAAGCTTGGTAGCGTTCGGAACCAGGTCTAAACCAAAAGTTTAATCGAACGGCCGAATGAGCAGTCGCTTGACGAACATAGGTGCCTTCCGAATTTACCCGTTGGAACTCAATTCCAAAATTGAATGATTTGCCGATGTTTTGCGTATGCCGAATTCTGAAAAACGCTTCTTTCTTTCCGCCTTGTGTATATGAAGCTTCGGTAAAAGGCGATTGAGCGTCGTAAAATTGAATATTCTTTAATTCAAATGTATAAGGAAGAAATGTGTTAAATCCCCAATTGAAACCACCGTTAAAAGTAGGTTTGAAGTTCAAATCTTGAGTAGCTGTTCCATTATTTCCTAAAGTGCTATTTACTAACTGACTTCTATAAACAGGCAAATAAAATTGCACCCGATCGAGCGAGTAATCCATTTTACTCATTAGCTTATTTCCCGATTCGGAAGCTTCTAATCCGATGAATTCTACTCGCGATTTGTCACGGCCAATCGTTGATGAATCGACCTTCAATAGGTTTGTTTGCTTCGGCGCCGCATTGTTATCCGATTGAGCAGTGGCAAACGAATAACAAAGGATAAAAAGTAAAATGGAAAATCGGTACAACATTGCGTCAAAAGTAGCAGTTTTATAACAATTGCTTCATAGAATATTAGCAGATTGTAAACTAAGGAATTCAGGTAAAAATTCTAAATGTGTTAATCATAGTGTTTCTTGAATTATCTTTACCATCCCAAAATTAGCTTCAGATATGTACAGACCACATCGAAATCTAGTCACTTTGGGGGAGTTTATCATTGAGCGTCAGGCCGATTTTCCTTATGCGAAAGGTGAACTTTCCAGCTTGTTGAGCGATATTAGTATCGCCGCCAAAATTGTGAATCGAGAGGTGAATAAAGCCGGTTTGGTGAATATTCTTGGAGAAGCTGGGTCTGATAATATTCAAGGCGAAAGCCAAAAAAAGTTGGATGTATATGCCAACGAACAATTTCTTGCTGCACTTGCCTCTGGCGGTGAATGTGCAGGAGTTGCATCCGAAGAAAACGACGAAATTATTCTGTTTGATGGACCTTCCTCTTCCGGAAAATACATCGTTGCGATGGATCCTTTGGATGGATCTTCAAATATCGATGTGAATGTATCGGTCGGGACAATCTTCTCTATTTACCGTCGTAAAACCAAAAATGGTCCTGCTACAGTCGATGATTTTTTACAGTTTGGATCCGATCAAGTGGCTGCAGGATATATCGTTTACGGATCCTCAACCATGTTGGTTTATACAACAGGAAATGGTGTGAATGGCTTTACGCTTGATCCTTCTATCGGGGAATTTTGTTTGTCGCATCCCAACATGCGCATTCCGAAAGGTGGAAATATCTACTCTGTAAATCAGGGGAATTTTGTTCATTTTCCCGAAGGTGTAAAGCGGTATATCAAGAATTTGCAAATCGACGATAAAGCGAGCAAGAAGCCATACACCTTGCGTTACATTGGTTCTTTGGTCAGTGATTTTCACCGAAATTTAATTAAAGGCGGAATATATATTTACCCAACAACTTTAGCATCTCCCAAAGGGAAATTACGCTTGATGTACGAAGCCAATCCCATGGCCATGATTATTGAGCAAGCAGGTGGAAAGGCAACCGATGGCTTTCAAGACATTCTCGAAATTGAACCAACCGATATTCACCAACGTGTTCCATTGTTTGTAGGATCGGAAGACATGGTCGATGAATCGATGCGTTTTATGCGCGAATACAGCGATGAAAACCTGCAGCCTTCGTATGTGAGTAAGTAATTACTTCTCATTCAATCATTATTTAACTCAATACAATTTCTCCTTTTTCTTATTCTGAGAATGGAGTGAGTGTTTTTCTATCGTACCGATACAAACCCATGTTTCGAGTACCGAACCAAATTGCATTGTCTTTGTCTTCAAGCATGAAGCAAACTTCCTTATTAAAAACTTTCGTAAAGGATAATTCATTGGAATTACTTTCAGAAATGGATGAATACCATAATCCGCCAAGGGTGTCGCCCATGTCTTTTCCGTAATCAGAGGCAATCCATAAATTTCCGGCCTTATCCTCTAAAATGTCATTGAGGGATTCTTTATATAAATCTTGGGGTTGACTATAATCGCTGAATGTTTTACCATCGTAAGACCAAACACCATAGCGTCTGGTTGCAAGTAATAAATTCCCGTTTTTACTTTCTATCACTTTACGAAACCAGCCTTCGTTTTTAGGTTTATAGCGTTCAATCATTTTTCCATCGTAGCGACAAAAACCTTCAAAACCTGGCGGCATTCCGGAAGCAAACCACATAATTCCATGTTTATCTTCTAATATATCACATACCATTTTCAATTGCAGACTATCTTTATTTATCACATTGTCATTGGCTAAGAACCGTGTCATATTGAATCCATCATAACAATAAACACCATCGCCTGTTCCGAACCAAATTTTTCCATGCTTATCTTGAAGCATACTCCAAACGGTATTGCTCGTAGACCAATCATTGTAATAATTTTCTCCTTTAATTATGGGTCTTATGTAATTACTAATTGGAACACGAATAATATTATTGCCTTTGGAACGACAAATACCTTCGCTTGTTCCAAACCAGATGTTGCCTGCTTTATCTTCTAATAAAGAGAAAATGAGATTACTCAATAAGCCATCTTCTTTGGTAAATTGAGTAAATAGTTTACCATCGTATTTGTAAACACCTTCTTCACTTGTTCCAAACCAGAGGTTCCCATGTTTATCTTGAATTCCACAGGTGACATTTTGATATTTGTTCGAAGTCTTAGTCTTTGAAATTTTTGCCTTTCCAGTATGAGATGATTTTAACTCATTGGATTTATTGCTTGAGGAATTTGTTTTCGTTTGTCCATTGCAGGAAGAAAAACAAGTTAGAATAAACAACAAAGAATAAATTGGATTGATCATGTGTTTCTTTCTCATGGGATTTTTTTTACAGGCTGAAGCCATGTTGCAATTCATTTTTGGTGTTCAATAAAAATAAATTGCCTCCAGATGTTCCATTTCCTTTAGACAACTCTTATCAAAAGCACCCGAATTTCATCTTCCCCTTTTTAAAGCTAATCAAACTATTTCGTGTCTTGATATTTTCTTTCATGAATTCTTTTTTAAAAGCATCAAATGTGCTTTCGTCAAGACGAACAATGATTGATGGTGTTAACTCTTTTTCTATGTTCAAAACAGCAAAACCCACATTGGATTTCTCGCTATTTAATTTGATAGTTTCATTTAAAAAAGGGAAATCGGATTGTATGAAATTTACATCTCTTACTTTTTTATCAGAACTTAAAACCACTCGTAAAAAATAAAAGATGTGAGCACCACCTGTGCCGACAAAATACAATTCGTCCTTTATTACGTCATTGTCAAAATCCCAATTGTGTGAATAATTATGAATTTGAGAAATTTCGTCATAACTGTATTTCAAGGAAGGGTTCGAAATACGATATTCATTTTCAAATGAATTGGATGGAATGTCAAAATCAACGGAATGTTGAGAATAAACAGCGAATGAAAGTACGTTCAGAATGAATGTTACGATTACACTCAATTTCACTGTTTCGATTTAATAATCAATTTCTCCGTTTTGCAAAGGAATTCAAATGCTATGTAATTAAATACTTCAATTGGTTTGTTGAAAATATTCGAAGTATTAATAACGAGCAATTTCTTAATTTATAAGATGACAGCTAGTTAATCGCGCAGAAGTTTGAACGTCTTTCGAGGATATTCTCCAATTTGTAAAAAGTAAATTCCGGCAGGTTGATCGTTTAATCTTATGCTTACTTGCTCGTTATCAACTAAGCCCGAAAAAATTAATTTGCCTGTATTATCAAACAATTTATAGGGCTTATTTAATAGAAAACGATTTGTTTTAAACGTAACTAAATCAGAAGTTGGATTGGGATACAGTTCGATGTCTGCAAAATAAACATCTTGAATGGATGAAGAAGTTGATGCTTTTGTTGTAAAACTCCTTGAGCTTGTCCATTGTCCCCAATTAGTCCCATT
>CALQJV010000172.1 GCA_943330985.1 Chitinophaga pinensis | reverse complement strand
TCCCGATAAAATGGGCAAGTCGTCCATCAAAATCATCACGCGACTTCCTGCGCCAAAGCTATAACCGCTTCCACTTCGAATCTGAGGTTCGCCATCCACAATGGTTACACCAGGCACTTGCTGAAGTGCATCATCGATGCTTGTTGTGTTTTTGTTTTCAATAATGTTAGGCCGAAGCACCTCCATACTAACGGTCAATTCTTCAATATTCTGCTCGTATTTTCCAGCCGTCGTAACGAAAGTTTTCAATTCGCGCGTTTCTTGGCTCAGGTTAATGTTGAGCGACTTTTTTTCATTGGGCAAGAGCTCAATCGGAATCTCTTGTGCCGAATAGCCCACTTGCCGAAAAATAAGAACCAATTTTCCAGCAGGAAGGGAAAGGGAATATTTACCATCGATGTCGGCTACGGTTCCTTTTGAATTATTCCCTTTTACTACAACATAGGCAGCAATAATTGATTCGCCCGTTTTAGCATCTTTAACGGTTCCAGAAACAAGGCTTTGTTCAATCTGACCCTGTGCATAAATTGTCGATAAAAGAGCAATTATCGATAAAATGTGTTTCGTTATTCTATTTTTCAACATTTGATGTGTGTTGCGCTTTGCTTTGTAATTTGCAATGTATAAAAAACTATCCTGCATGCATCCCGAAGATGAAATTCAAGCAACAATAGCCCTTTCTCTCATTCCAGGAATTGGTGCAATTACCGCAAGAAAAATTTTAAATCAAACAGGTTCGGCAGTTCAATTTTTTTTGGAAATTAAAAAGCTAAAATTAACGGCTTCTCGTTTACAAGCATTAAGAAATGCTGATTTTAAATCCGTGTTTTTACGCGCAGAGAAGGAGCTTCGCTTTATTGAAAAGCAAGATATCAACACCTATTTAATTCACCAAAATAATTACCCCAAAAGACTAAAATTGTGTGAAGATGCTCCTCCTATTCTTTTTTCGAGAGGAAATATGGACTTAGATGCCCCCAAAATAATAGCGGTTGTTGGGACACGAAAAGCGACCGAATATGGTCTAAAATGTTGTGAGGATGTGTTGCATGAGCTTGGAAAGAACGGGTGTACATTAATTAGTGGCTTGGCATATGGAATAGACACGCATGCTCATAAAGAGGGCAATAAACAGGGCATTCAAAACTTAGGCGTGGTGGCTCATGGATTAGATCGTGTTTATCCATATTCCAATAAAGCGCTTGCAAAAAAAATGGAAGAGCGTGGTGGTTTGATTTCCGATTTTATTTCGGAAACGCCACCAGACAGAGAAAACTTTCCCAAACGGAATAGATTAGTTGCAGGACTTGCAGATGCGGTAATTGTTGTTGAAGCATCTCTTTCTGGAGGAGCATTAATAACTGCCGAAATTGCCAATTCCTATAACAGAGATGTTTTCGCTTTGCCCGGTTCTTGGGGAAAAGAGTTTTCGTTGGGATGCAACAACCTGGTTAAAAATAACAAAGCCGCTATATTATCTTCTGCAGCCGACTTATCTTGGTACCTCAACTGGGATAAACCCGAAAGCCCGAAAGCCATTCAAACGCAAATTCTATTTGACCTAAGTCCGAACGAGGAGCTCCTTATAAATTTGATAAAAGGAAAAACGGATAGTCTAGATTCTCTTTCCATAGAAGCTGATTTACCCATAAGCAAAGCATCGGCTTTGTTGCTGAATCTAGAGTTTCGCGGAATAATTAAAACGCTACCAGGCAAACGTTATCAGATTCTGAATTAATCCAGAAATCGATGTTTCCACTCGGGTTTTGGAAGGGGGCAGCTATCAAATTTCCCGAACCATATATACCGATTACGTGCAACGATTCTGTAAATAGGATTTCTGATAAAATGTGGAATAAAACGAAGCAATGCTAATATTTTCCAAATACCCCCTATTAATTGGAGTGATTTGAGAGCAGCATCGCTTTCTGTATAAATCTTTTCATTATGAATGAGAACAACACCATCGGGCAATGGCCGAGAATAATCAACTTGCTCTAATAGCGATTTTGCAGAAGTGCTCTGCAATGCTGCAAAATGCAAAACGGCTCGTTGGTCAATTCTCAGTAAAAAACGAACCGTTCTGTTACACAAGCAACAAAGCCCATCATATAAGAGAACCGCTTGTTGCTGCTGAGCTTTCAACTGTTTTCTTGTTTCGCCAATAGCTCCTCCCATTTTAGCATTTGTTCATCAAGTTCTTTTTTCAATTGCTCATACTTTTTTAAAACCATTGCTGATTCTTGCTGATTTGAATAAAGATCTGGATCGGCCAACTTTTCTTCTGCGGATTTGATTTCAACTTCCAATTCGGAAACACGAACCTCACAATTCCGAAGTTGTGTTTGTAGTTGTTTTACCTCTTTTTCGCTTAACTGACTTGCTGGTTTTTTGTTTAATTGAACCTGCTTTATTTCTTGCTTTTGTTCAGCTTTTATTCGACCGGCGTCTTTTTTAACTTCCAGTTGACGAAGGCTTTCCAATTTACGGCTTTGAAGAAATTCAAAAATACCCCCTGGGAATTCTCTTATACGTCCTTCGTTAAATTCGTACACCTTGTTACACAAACCATCTAAGAATTCACGATCGTGGGAAACTAGAATCATAGTTCCATTATATTGACTCAAAGCGCCTTTTAAAATGTCTTTTGAACGCATGTCCAAGTGGTTGGTCGGCTCATCGAGAATCAACAAATTAACGGGCTCTAGGAGAAGTCTAGCAAGAGCCAATCTACCCTTTTCACCACCCGAAAGCACTTTCACTTTCTTTTCAACAGCGTCGCCACTAAATAAGAAAGAGCCCAAAATGCTTCGCAATTGCTGCGTTGAAATGTTGCGGGCAATAGCTTCTAGAGTTTCTAAAACCGTTGCATTCTGATCTAAAAGCTCCGCCTGATTTTGAGCGAAATATCCGATTTTTACATTGTGCCCAATCTCCACTTTGCCCTCGTGTTCAAGATGGCCCGTTATAATTTTTGAAAGTGTTGTTTTACCTTCTCCATTTCGACCAACAAACGCGATTTTCTCACCCCGCTCTACTAAAAATCCGAGGTCTTTAAGTATTTGTTTTTCACCAAACGACTTATTAATATGTTCTGCTTCTAAAACAACCTTGCCAGATCTGGGAGCATCTGGAAAACGAAAGTGGATCGCAGAATTATCTTCATCTTCCACCTCTATTCGTTCAACTTTATCTAATTGCTTAATGCGCGATTGAACTTGAACAGCCTTTGATGCTTTAGCCCGAAAACGATCGATGAATTTTTCGGTGTCCTCGATCATCTTTCGCTGATTCATATATGCGGCCTTCTGTTGGTCACGTCGCTCTTGTCTTAAAATGACATAGCGAGAATACGATGCCTTGTAGTCTTCAATTTTACCTAGGGTGATTTCAATGGTTCTGGCAGTAACTGCGTCTAAAAAAGCCCTGTCGTGAGAAACCAAAACAACGGCACCTGGATAACTAGAAAGAAATTCCTCCAACCACTGAATTGATTCAATATCGAGGTGATTGGTTGGCTCATCAAGTAAAACCGCATCGGGCATTTGAAGCAAAATTTTTGCAAGCTCAACCCGCATTTTCCATCCTCCTGAAAATTCATCCATCGAACGGTTTAAATCCGACTGCTTGAATCCTAAACCCAAAAGGATTTTCTCTGTTTCTCCATCGATGCTTCCACCTCCTAGTAATGACAATCGCTGGCCCGCATCATTTAACCGTTCTATTATTTGATGGTATTCGTCCGATTCATAATCTGTTCGAGTTTCGAGCTGGTGACTTAAGTCGTTTAATTCTTTTTCGAGCGACAACACTTCATCGAAAGCTGTTCGAGCCTCTTCGAAAATGGTTTTGCCGGTTGCATGCTTCATTTCTTGGGGCAAATAACCAATGCGGTATCCCGATGGAATTGAAACTGTTCCCTTTGTGGGTTCTTGTTGTTTACTTATGATTTTTAGAAGCGTTGATTTTCCTGCTCCATTTTTCCCTGTTAAACCCACCTTATCGCGGGCCTGTATCATAAATGAGATTTCTTCAAATAACGGATTTCCGTTAAATACGACTGATAAATTTCCAACTGTAATCATGCGGGCGCAAAGGTA
>CALQJV010000171.1 GCA_943330985.1 Chitinophaga pinensis | reverse complement strand
CTTTTGGCATCAAACCAAGTATAGAAATAGGTTTAATAAAAAATGCAATTCGAGAAGCGATGTTGGATGGCGAAATTCCAAATTCATTCTCAGAAGCGTATCAATTCATGTTGAAAGAAGGAGAAAAGTTGGGCTTGAAACCTCAAAAAATATTAACACAATCGATCACCGAAAACGAATAAATCATGAGCATACTGCGTTTCCGCGTCATATTTGACGACTACGATGATATCTACCGCGATATTGACCTGAAAGTGGATCATAGTTTCGCGGATTTTTTCCTAGAAATCCTCAAGTCGATTGGTTTTGACAACAAGCATGTGGGTGAATTTTTCTTAGCCGATCATAACTGGCGAAAAGGAGAATCGATTGGAACATTAAGCGGAGAAGATCTCGGGAAATTGAAGAAAGTAGAATTACTCGAACACATTGATGATCCTCATCAAAAGTTTATTTTTATTTACGACCAAACTGTTCGATGGGCTTTCAATATTGAGTTAATTAAAATAATGGGCTCACCTGAATACAAAACAGAATATCCAAAAGTTTTCAGTTCCATTGGTATACCACCTATTCAATACAAAGAGACCTTAATCATTCCCACTAGAGAAAAACCAGCCGAAGATGGACGAGGAAGAAGATCCCGGGTAAAAACGGAATCAGAAGACGATGATTTATTGTTGATGGCTATGGCTGGTGCAGCAGGAGATGAGGACGATGACGAGCCGGCTGATGTTGAACACGAAGAAGTTACCTTGAATGAAGAAGATCTGGAAACAGATAATGAAATAGCGAAGCTTGCAGAAGAATTTAACAATACGACCGAAGTTGATGAAAATGCATCGGAAGAAGATGCTTTTGGAGGAGACGACGAAGATTATGATTCTGAAGGTGGCGGCGGAGATGACGATGAATACGGAAGCTACGGAAGCGGTGGAAGCGGAAATGATTTCGATGAATGATCGAAGTCAAAAACCGCAATTAATAGTCATTTCGGGACCTACTGGTTCTGGAAAAACCACTTTAAGTATTCGGCTTGCTCAAGTATTAAATTGCAGTATACTTTCAGCGGATTCGAGGCAAGTTTTTAAGGAGATGCGCATAGGAAGTGCGGCACCCGACCAAAGTCAACTCAATGAAGTTCCTCATTATTTTATTGGTTCAAAGCGTATTCATGATTCATTTAACGCGGGTATTTTTGAGCAAGAAGCAATCGAAACACTTTCAAGATTATTTGAGAAAAACCCGATACAAATTGTGTGTGGGGGCACTGGTTTGTATATCGACGCCTTGATAAATGGATTTGATGAATTACCGGAGTCGGACCCGGAGATAAGACAAGCGCTCGATTCTATTTTCACACATTCTGGATTGGAAGCATTACAAATTGAATTGCAGAATTTGGATCCAGTGTATTACGCACAAGTAGATATTCATAACCCACAACGCATAATGCGTGCGCTGGAAGTCATTCGAAAAACAGGCCTACCCTTTTCGAGTTTGCGTAAAAAGAAAATGGCAGAACGCGATTTTCAAGTTGTTTACCTTGCTACTGATTTAGCAAGAGAAACATTGTATACAAACATTAATGCGAGAACTGAAAAAATGATCGATCAAGGCTGGTTGAAAGAAGCGGAGGAATTGTATCCATACCGAAAACTCAATGCTTTACAAACTGTTGGTTATAAAGAGCTTTTCTCTTACTTCGATGGTGAAATTAGTTTAGAACGAGCTATTGAATTGATTCAACAAAATACCAGAAGGTATGCGAAGCGTCAATTAACTTGGCTGAGAAATAAGCAAGAAATACATTGGATAAATCCTGAAACGGAAGCAGAGGATCTTGTTCAGAAATTTGTTTTTTAATTCAATTTTGCTTTCGAAAGAAGTTCCGATTTCAATTTCGATTCAATTTCTTTAGCACGTGGAATGAGAATCTCATCTTCCACTTTACTGTGCGTAAACAAATCCAATTCGAACATTCGGAGTTCGAAAAACAGAGTAGCGGTTTGAACCTTGTGGTTATTAGCTTCTGAGTAATTATTCAACCTGCGACGCATTTCAGCTAACTCGTCTTCCACATGATGATGCTCATTGATGAATTGCGTAATTGCATTCTTTTCGAGCAGGTTAAAAATTTGCGAAGAGGTTTTATTTTCCAATTCGGTTGCACGAATTAATTTCAAAATATACGGAAACAATGTGCATTCTTCCGACCGAATGTGTTCCAACATATCACGTTTGTATTCTTGAAAATAATCTTTCAATAAATACAATTGTAAATCTAGATTTCCGTATTGACCAATGAGCAAATCAATGAATTGCTCGATGTGAGGCAAACGGGAATTGATATAATAAATATGTGTTTTAATCAGGTATTCGATAAGCGATTCGATGGGCAATTGTTTTAAACCCTCCGCTGGAAAATAGTTGTTTTCTGAAAATGCTTTTAACATCTCAATTAACAAACTCACATCCACTTTTTCAACCTCACAAGCTTGTTCGATACTCAAGGTCCAATTCGAAAATGAAATACCGAAACGATCCACAACTGATGCCAGCAGTGGATTATCTTTGACAATTTCAATTAAAATATGATCTTTTGTAATGGACATAATTTCGAATGCACTAAATATAGACACAATTATGTATTTAGGAACAATGTAACTAAACAATTTTTATAATCATTCCGTCTTCAACAGCTATAACATTTTCAAAAAGCGATGCTGCTTCAGTTTGCAAATCGGAAATATCGGAGTAACGTGAAGAATAATGACCAATCAACAACTGTTTAGCACCAACATCAATGGCTACTTGAGCTGCTTGAATAGCGGTACTATGAAATGTTTCTTGCGCTCGGTTTATCAACTCGTGTAAAAAAGTAGCTTCGTGGTACAAGCACTCAACCCCACGAATGTCTTCTTTCAATGAATCAAGAGGAGCCGTATCGGAACAAAACGCATAACTCACCGATTTTTTTGTAGGGAAGGTAAGTTCTGCATTTGGAATCACATCTCCGTTCGGCAAAAGAAAATCAGCACCTGCTTTAATCGTCTTCATATGATTAATGGGAACCTTGTATTGACTGATCTTCTCCGGACGCAAATTTCGAAGCGAGGGCTTTTCAGAAAACAAAAAGCCAGTACAAGGAATGCGGTGATTTAATGGGAAAGAATGAACGGTAAAATTGAGTGTATCTATTAGCAGCTCTTTCTGATTTGGGTTTGTATGTATGAATTCGAGAGGATAGCGCAAATCGGTATCGGATGCGATAAATATCTGGTTTAATATATCTTCCAAACCGGCAGGACAATATATGCGCAGTTTATTTTTCCGTCCCAAAAGATGCATGGTTGAAAGCAATCCAGGCAAACCTAAAAAATGATCTCCATGAAGATGTGAAATGAAAATCGCCTTTAATTTACTTGCCTTACATTTTAACTTCAGCATTTGAAGCTGCGTTCCTTCTCCACAATCAATTAAAAATTCAACATTGTTGATTCTTAAATGTTGCGCAGTTGGATTACGTGAAAGTGTGGGAGTGGCCGATCCACATCCTAAAATTGTTAGCTCAAATGACATCGTACATATTGGAATAAAGCGGGAGATTCACATAAAAAAGCCCTGTCCGTAATTTACAGACAGGGCTTCAATTAAAATCTTTACATTAGTTAGAAGATACAATCATTTTACGTGTGATGGATTTTTTGCCATCGTTGATTGTATAAAAGTAAATGCCTGGTATAAATTTATCTGCATTAAAGCTGATGTTGTTTTGACCACGCTCTGCTTTGATTGTACGATTTAAGATTTGCTTACCAACCATGTTGCGCACTTCAAATTCAACATCGCTTCTATTGGCATTAGTGAAACGAATTTCCGTTGAACCAGTAAATGGATTTGGGAAATTGCCTTGAACATCAAATGACGTTGATTGTATATCGATTGTTGCTAATGGCTGACAACCTCCAGCAGCACTCGGACGCACTTTAATTACATAACCAGGAACCGGAATGGGTTGAACTCCAGGAATTGTAGTAACTTCTGAAAGCCATTTGTTTGCTAAAACAAAATTAGCGAATGTATTATTAGTCGTACTAATTTTGGCAT
>CALQJV010000170.1 GCA_943330985.1 Chitinophaga pinensis | reverse complement strand
CGGTTTCTTTTCCGGTTTTCAAAGCCCGCATTTTAAAAACGCCTTGTTCGTTAATGGTCCCACCAGTGAGTTCGTTGCCAACGAACTTTTCAATCGGCATACTTTCTCCGGAAATTAACGCTTCGTTCAGCAAACCATCGCCATCTATTAGAATTCCATCGGCGGGAATACGATCGCCAGTTTGAATGAGTAAAATATCACCTGGAATGATTAAGCGAGCGGGGATTTCTTCGATGTGTTCGTGATTTTCGTGTAAGCTGATTCGCTTGGCTGTTTCGGGTTGAAGTGCTGAAAGTTCGTGCAAAGCATCTCCCGTTTTTTTTACAGAACGTTGTTCGATGATATTACCCATAAGCACCAAGGTGAAGATGCTCGCTGCTGTTTCAAAGAACAAATAGTTTTCAGGGTTTTCGATGGATTTAGAAATGATGCTTCCCCAAATACTGTATGCAAAGGCCGAACTTGCACCGATGGTTATCAGCACATCCATATTGGGGACGCCTGTTTTTAAAGAATGGTAGGCGCTTTTTCCAAAATGCATTAACCCAGAAATCATCACAGGTAAACAAAGGGCAAATTGCACGATTGGATTATGCAAAGGATGCCAAGGAATAACCATGTGCGCCAATAAAGGCAAGGTGAAAACGATTGAGAAAATGAATCGTTTTTCGGTTGAACTCAAACCAACAACAGCTGGAGCTTCTGGTTCAATTACCTGATATCCTAGACTTTCGATGTCTTTTTTAATCGTTTCAATTGGGTATTCTACCTTCGAAGTAAATCGAACTTCGCCAACGGCAAAACTCACGCTGACGTCATCAAGTCCTTTGTTTTGCAACAGTCTTTGTATTCCCATCGCACAATTGGCGCATGTCATTCCTTCAACTTGGAGTGTACATTGTGCCGCTCCGCTTTCCATACTAATCGAGGGTTAAAGAATCACTTCCAACAACTTCGAGTTTTACTAGTTCAACACTGTGTTTGAATCGTTTCATGATGGTAATTTTATAACCACCAAATTCTTTATTCTCATTCACGGCTGGAATTCCATCAAATAATTTGTTCACCAATCCGGAAACGGTCTCATAATCGACGCCTTCTTCCAAAGCAATGGGCAATAAATCATTTACATCACTAATGGAAGACGTTGCATTTACAATAAACTCGGTTTCACTTTTCTTTTCAACTGCAGGTTTTTCTTCGTCGTATTCGTCTTGAATTTCACCAACAAGTTCTTCAATAATATCTTCCATCGTTACAATTCCCTCGGTGCCGCCAAACTCATTGGTTACAATGGCCATTTGAATATGTTGGCGTTGCAATTCGCGCAAAAGATCATTCACAAATTTGCCTAGTGGAACATAATAAGCCGGTCGCAACAATGTGTTGAGGTCGATTGGTTTCTTTAGACGGATATGTCTGATTAAATCTTTGGAGTGGATAATTCCGATAATGTTATCGATCGAATCTTTGTAAACAGGCAATCTGGAATATCCTTCTTCTACAACACGATCAATAACTTGTTCAACATCATCATCAATATCAATCGCAATTACACGCGTTCGAGGAACATAAATCTGTTTCACCATGCGATCGTCAAACTCGAATACATTCTGGATGAGTTCGTGTTCCGATTGTTTAATTGCACCACCTTCCTCACTTTCGGTGAGAATCATGCGGAGTTCTTCTTCGGTGTGAATGTCGTTATGTTCGCCAGATGACAAACCGAAAAGACGCAATGTTAAATTCGATAATGCATTCAAACTCCAAATAAATGGTCTGAAAACCGTGTAGAAAATCCTCAAGGGAACTGCAATGAAAAGGGTTGCTTTAAGCGGATTGCGAATTGCTGCTGTTTTAGGAACTTGTTCGCCAAGTACAATGTGCAAAACCGTTATAAGAGAGAATGCAATTGGAATTGAGATTGCATGCGAGGCCGTTCGCGCTACCGATCCTTCTGATCCAACATTGTAACCCCAATAATCCATAATGGAAATTACAATCTTGTTTACTACATCTTCCCCAATCCAACCTAATGCAAGACTAGCTAAGGTAATCCCTAGTTGACATGCACTTAAGTATCCGTCCATGTGAGATGTGATGTGTTTTGCAATTTTTGCAACGGCATTACCTTGCGTTGCGCGCAAATCAATTTGAGATTGTCTCACTTTTACAATGGCAAATTCAGCTCCTACAAAGAAGCCGTTTAAAACCACGAGTAGAAGCGTAACTAATATTTCGGGAAGAAGATCAGCTACCATAAGTCAGAAAAAATCGAATTGAATGAAAACTCTGCCAGGTTTATTTGTTCAGAGTAAGAAGCTAATGAACTATTACTTCTATAGTTGCAAGTTTTTTTTGAAAACTCACACATGCGCGTTTCGGGGGGAGGTTGATCCAATGTAAATGTTTAATGCGGCAAAGTTATAAAATTCGACTACTAAGCAACAAAATAACTTTATGTACTTGGTATTCAAAACGATTTTAAATATTTTTTCACAGGCACTTGTTTGATGCAATCGTTTACTATATTTGCGCCCTTATAAATGGTGGTCATAGCTCAGTTGGTTAGAGCGCTAGTTTGTGGCACTAGAGGTCGGGGGTTCGAGACCCCTTGATCACCCCAAACCCCGCTAGTCGGGGTTTTTTCATTTTATGGCCTTCCCAATTTAAATCATTTTTTGGGGTTAGTCTGTTACAGTTTTCATTTTATTATCAATTCTCTGATAAATTATTCGATGCTTTTCCGAAAATAATGCCTTGGTTTATGTTTCAAAAAACATCAGGGTTGTTCATATTATTTTCAATCAACGAACATAACTTGATTCTTTAACCAATGATTTTATCCTATTTTATCTTTATTGAACGAAAGATTGTTCTTTCTTCATTTAAATTAATCACCTAAAATTTTGGATAGAAAAGAAAATGGTTTTTTTTATTGATTTTCTGATTTTTTCAGAAAAAATATTATATTCTTCATTTTGTTTTTTGCATTGTCGTAAAATAGGGACATTTAAATTGTACTTGATTAACCTGTTTTGAGGTCAATTTTCAATGACTGATTATAGCTCAATAAATCAAAAACTGTATTTATTGATTCCGTTTGATTCGAAGCTTTTCAGAAGTTGAAATGCAATTCGATGAATCGTTAAAATACTCATTATGTTGGCTTAGGGCAATAAAAAAGCCCCATTCGTAAGAACGGGGCTTGGCTGGTGGTGCCTCCAGGGATCGAACCAGGGACACATGGATTTTCAGTCCATTGCTCTACCATCTGAGCTAAGGCACCTAACCTTGCTTATGTGTTAAGCGGCTGCAAAAATAGTTTTTTTAATTTCCTATCAAAAAAATATTTTACAATTCTGCATTTTTCTAATTCTATCTTTGCAAAAGATTTCAATTATCATGAAACATCTTGTACTCGACTTAGGCAATACCGCGCTCAAAGCAGCATGTTTTCAAGAGCGTACTATGTTAAAATCTATTTCTACCTCGTGGGGAAATTCAGACGAAATTGAAGAAGCCTTTTTACGCTTGATGGTATATAATCCAACGCATGTGTTTGTTAGTTCGGTTGCAGGTAAGCGAAAAGAGGTAGATTTATTTATGAAACGCGCTCAACTAAAAGCGACGTTTTTGGATTCGGAAACAGCAATACCCATTCGAAATCAATACCAAACTCCCGAAACATTGGGTGCCGATCGGCTTGCGAATGCTGTGGCAGCTGCAGCCATTTTCCCAAATAAACCCTGTGTTATCATTGATTCTGGCACCTGTATAAAATTCGACTTTATTACGCGAAACAATGAGTATTTTGGCGGCTCAATTTCGCCTGGAATAGAAATGCGTTTTAAAGCACTTCATGAATTCACTCATCAACTACCTTTGTTAACGCGAACAGAGCCCGTGTACCTGATTGGTAAAAACACCAATGAATCAATTCACTCAGGTGTTATTAATGGTACACTTGCCGAAGTAAAAGGAATCTTGGAACAATATCAAATGACACATAAAGACCTACAGGTAATACTTACCGGAGGCGATTATGCACTAATCGAACGAACAATTAAAACCAGTGTTCATGTTGAACCTTGGCTCACTCTTAAAGGACTCAATGAAATTTTCCT
>CALQJV010000169.1 GCA_943330985.1 Chitinophaga pinensis | reverse complement strand
TCTCTAAATAAACCAAGAATAACGACCACTGCAATTACGAGAAGTTCAAAAATTGCGGCAACAAGATGACTAGTTCGAAAATGTTTTTTTACTGTTTGATAGTCAAAAGTAGTTCCACTATGAATATTTGTAAGTTGAAACGGATGATTTAGATAAGTATGAACTTCTATTTTCTCACCTCTTCTATGCTCGAAAAGGTGTTTTTTCCAAATGTTTTTTTTAATCCTACTGATTGGGTTTTTGTTTTTGAGTGGTTCATTATTTAGAATCAACAACTTGAAGAAATCGGATCCAATAGCAAAAAAATAGGTAAGACTTACTATATAGAAAAACCCAGATCCTATAAGAAAACCCAATGTTTGATAGATGATTTCATGGAAGGTTGCTTCTTCATTTTTGATTTGAAATCGGAAATTGCAAACAACGAACGTTATTATAAAACTTAAAGGAATTATGAAATTGTTGATTGTATATTTTACAAATGGCTTTGTGATTGTTGCTAGAAATGGGAATCGGTATGAATTGACAATATAACTTGCAATTTGGTAAGCCATGATAAAAGATCCACAACTCGCTCCTAATATCAGATAGGAGGTAAAACTTACTTTCCCCATATATTCAGGATCTAAAAAAAGCAGGGGGATTCCAAAATCGTTACCCCAAATTTTCAATATGAATGAAAAAAGGATAACCCAAAAAAATAATAGAATTCTATTATACTTAAGTTGCGCAATGCATAACTGTATAGGGAAGAATACCCTTATGGCTTTGATATTCAAAAATATAGAAAGGAATTTTTCTCTCATTGAAATTTAATGTTTGAATTTCGAACAAAATTAAAATGGCATTTATTGGTAAAATCTATCCAAAAAATCCCTTACAATAATTATTGTAAAGTGCATGTAATCAGAATTATAAATCATTTATTTCTACTAAATTATTGCTGAACTTACATGAGCATCTAAAAACTGAAACCGCACCAATACCTTTACGTTCAAGAATTGGAAAAGCTGTTGTCCTGACCATCTGCTTATCGCATTTTTTAAAGATACGTATTTATGAATTGGTCCCCATCTAATAAAATATTCATTATAGTTTTAGCGGCTCTTTTGTCGCCTATAATGGTTTTTTCTCAAGGGGGAAATGACTGCAATTCAGCCTTAGCAAATCCAATTCAGCTACCTTTTTTCACAAACAATCAAACCCTTTGTGGTGATTTAAACGATTATAATGGGGCAAACTCATGTCTTGCAAATACGGTCAATGGAACTCCATTTGGCGGACAGGATTGGATTTATGCTGTTACGCCCAATCAAACAGGATTTCTTTCTCTTATATTGAATGATGTTCATTCAACTGGAAATGTTCGTCAAATTCTAGCTGTATTTCAAGGTTGTGTTGGAATAGGGAATTGTTTAACAACTCTTACGGGGAGTGGCACGAATGGAATTTCAACCATTGTTCCTGTATCTGCAGGGCTAACCTATTACATTCTAGTAGACGCTTCTTCATCTTCAAATAGCAATAGCACAAACTGCTTTCAATACGATTTAACTGCCAATCTAACTCCCGTTCCTGTTCAGCCTGCTTGTTCTAATATGAGCTTTGAAAATGGAAATTTAAGTTCTTGGATAGCCACAACGGGAAATTCTATTATGGCTCCATTGGGATCGCCTACTCCTATTTATCAATTAACAGCAATCGGAGTTTCACCTGGAAGACATACGGTTGTTAATTCTGGAGCTGATCCTTGTGGTGGTTTTCCAAGAGTTGATCCTTTGGGAGGAGCCAGTTCATTACTAATTGGGAATAATAATGTTGGAGCAGAAGCTGAACAGATTTCACAAACATTTTTAGTAGGAGCAAGCAATTCAAGTTTTACGTATCGCTATGCGGTTGTTTTTGAAGATCCAGGACACTCCTCAGCCGAACAGCCTTTTTTCATTGCGCGATTACGTGATCAAAATGGAATTGTGATTCCGTGTTCGGAATTTATTGTTTCTGCAGCGGCAGAATTACCAGGATTCTTTAATTCTACTGTCTGCACAGGTGTTAAATACAAGCCGTGGAGTACTGTAAACGTTGATCTTTCAAACTACTTAGGGCAAAATGTTACTGCCGAATTTACAGTAGGCGATTGTAGTCAAGGAGGACATTTTGGATATGCTTATGTTGATGCCGCCTGTTCTCCATCAACTTTAGCAGCTTTGGCCGATACAATCTGTCCGGGAGAATCGGTTACATTAACAGCTCCAACAGGTTACGAATCCTACACTTGGAACCCGGGAAATATTACATCTCAAAGCACTATAGTTTCTCCGCTTGTAACAACAAATTATACATTAAGCTTAACGGCTTATAATGGCTGCGTTTCGAATGTGCAAATTCCAATTACAATTGCGCCTCTTCCTGTTCCAGTAATTCAATACCAAGCTCCTGCTTGCGATTTACCTGTACTTGTTCAGTCGTTAAGTACCATCAGCAATGGAACTATTGCGAATCAACAATGGAATTTGGGTTCTTCGTCCTCACCAAGTTCGTCCACGTTAACGAATATTACATCAATTTTTACTGGTCCGGGAACGTATCCTATTACATTGCAATTGACATCTGATCAAGGTTGTACTGCAAATGCAGCATCCTCCATAATTGTTCCTCCTTGTGTATTTCATATTGCCATTACGGGCGATACAATTTGTCCAGGTCAATGTTTAAGTTTTCCTGTTCAACTTTCTTATGGAACACCACCTTATACTTATTTATGGTCTAACGGAAGCACAGCATCTCAAATCAATTTATGCAGTAATCAGTCTAATATAATTAGTTTAACTGTTACCGATGCCGACGGATTTATTGCAACCGATACGGCAATGATTACTGTTGCGCCTCATATTGTATTTGAATCTTCATCAACGGATGTTTTGTGTTCAAATCAGTCGAATGCAACTATTTTCCCTAATGCTCAAGGTTGGGGACCATTTACTTACACTTGGTCCAACGGTCAAACTTCTTCTTCTTTAAGTGGAATTGCTGCTGGAAATTATTCGCTTGTTGTAATTGATAACTTTGGATGTTCTGTAGATACAACGTTTATCATTACGCAACCAGATCCACTTTTTGCAACTTTGTCGGCACAGCCTGCTACATGTAATCAGAGCAATGGTGTTGTGAATGTTAATCCACCAGAAGGAGGAACATTTCCTTATGAATATTCAATAGATGGTGGTGTTTTTTCTTCTTTCGCTCAATTTGGAGGTTTATCTGTAGGTTCTCATGCTGTTCAAGTGAGAGATGCAAATGGATGTATTGTAAATTTGACAGCTACTATTACGATGTTGAGTTATCCTACTCAATTATCCATGAATTTAACAGATGCAACCTGTGGAGCTGATAATGGAGTTATTTCACCACTACAAGTTTTGGGTGGTATAGCACCATTTAATTTATGGGTAAATGGAACCAATATGGGTATTGTTTCCATGCCAATTTCATTCGATTCCTTGTATGCGGGCGATTGGAATGTTGAATTAAGCGATGCTCATGGTTGCATGGTCGATACCAATGTAACACTATTGCAAATGGGTGCGCCCACAGCCATTACTTTCTCAAGTCAGCCATCAACATGCTCATTATCTAATGCATCATTATTAATAGCAGGTGCGAGCGGAGGTACTCCTGCATATTCATACAGTTTTAATGGTAGTTCATATACCAATCAATTAAATTATCCGAATTTACCTTCGGGTGATGTTACTATTAGTGTGATGGATCAGAACCAATGTGTTTTTGATACAACGGTTTCGATTTCATTTATTGCTGATGTTGAGGTTTCTACCATTTTATTACAAAATGTTCAATGCGCTGGAGGGAATGATGGCCAGTCGGCAGCAATAATAAATTCCGGTACAGCGCCTTTTCAGTTTGTATGGACCAATGGCGATAACGATTCCTTGGCTACAACGCTTCAGGCAGGAACATGGAGTGTGTTTGTTACCGATGCCCACAATTGCAGAGATACAGCGCAAGTACTTATTGGACAGCCTCAAGCGCTTCAATTATTAATCGATCATTCAAATCCAGTATGTGGAATTTCAAATGGTGAAATTTCGGTTGATACCGTTTATGGGGGC
>CALQJV010000168.1 GCA_943330985.1 Chitinophaga pinensis | reverse complement strand
GAAAGTAATGCACTATTAAGTGCTATTGAACTAGGCGATTTTTCAGAAATTGACCAAGTCGCTCAACATAAATTAGTTGATATTTTACTTAAGATTAATCAATCGAATGACGAGCAAAAGCAGAGTGGATTGAGAGATGAGCTTAAAATGATTGCCAACAACCAAACAAACTTAATGAAGCAAGCACAAGCTATGCTTCAAAAATGGGAAGAAGGCGATATTGAGGTGATTGATTTATGGACAAAAATGAATGGTTGGGTATACAAAGGGTTCGAAGAAACATATGCCAAGCTAGGAGTTGCTTTTGATAAGTTTTATTATGAATCAAATACCTATATTTTAGGAAAAGACATTGTTGAAAAGGGGCTTAATTCAAATGTACTTTATAAAAAAGAAGATGGATCTGTATGGATAGATTTAACCTCTGAAGGACTTGACCATAAATTATTGCTGCGTTCGGATGGCACTTCTGTATATATGACTCAGGATTTAGGAACTGCTGTTCTTCGTCATCAAGAACTTGCTTGTAGCAACTATATATATGTAGTTGGAAACGAGCAGGATTATCATTTTAAAGTTTTATCGCTCACCTTACTAAAACTTGGGTATGAATGGGCAAAAGGAATCCACCATTTATCTTATGGAATGGTAGATTTACCAAGTGGAAGAATGAAATCGAGAGAAGGAACTGTGGTTGATGCCGACGATTTGATTGACGAAATTATAACTGAAGCAGGGAAACGATCGGCCGAACTTGGAAGGTCTGATGAATTTAGCCTTGAGGAGAAAGAGCAGCTAAACAAAACAATAGGATTAGGTGCTTTGAAATACTTTATTTTAAAAGTAGATCCTAAAAAACGAATGATTTTCAATCCAGAAGAATCCATTGATTTGAATGGAAATACGGGTCCATTTATCCAATATACATATGCCCGCATTCGTTCAATTTATAGAAAATCCGGAAATACTATTCCTTCTTCATTTGATGAAAAAATACTGGATGACGAACCATTGCATCGCTCTTTAATTCGCACACTGGAAAATTACCATGCAACGTTGAATCAAGCTGCCGAAACTTATAGTCCAGCCATTATGGCCAATTATGCATACGAACTCGCCAAAGAATTCAATCAGTTTTATCACGATTTCAGCATTCTAAAAGAAGAGAATTTGAATACCGCTTCATTCCGCTTGTTTATTGCAGGAAAAGTGGCAGATACACTTAAAAAATGCATGTTTCTATTAGGCATTGAAATGCCTGAACGCATGTAATTATTTAATCAATGATTCAATCGGTTATACATGCATCATTATTAAGCAAAACAAAATCTATTAAACCGCCTCATTTTTATAATTTTGCAATCCTTTTGAAATTCCATTTATACCATGTTTGATAATCTGAGTGAAAAATTTGACCGCGCATTTAAATTACTGAAAGGTCAGGGTAAGATTACCGAAATAAATGTTGCTGAAACACTTAAAGAAGTTAGAAAAGCTCTTTTAGATGCCGATGTCAATTACAAAATTGCCAAAGAATTTACCGATAAAGTAAAAGAAAAGGCATTAGGTGCCAATGTATTAACGGCAGTTTCTCCGGGTCAATTGCTTGTCAAAATTACGCATGATGAATTAGCCATTTTGATGGGAGGCGAAAGGGAAGAAATCAATCTTTCTGGAAATCCATCAATCATTTTAATTGCAGGTCTTCAAGGTTCTGGTAAAACAACGTTTTCTGGGAAATTAGCAAACATGCTTCAGAATAAGCAGAAGAAAAATGTTTTGCTTGTGGCTGGAGATGTTTACCGTCCTGCGGCTATTAACCAATTGAAAGTTCTTGGAGAACAGATAGGTGTTGAAGTTTTTGCTGATCTTGAAAGTAAAGATCCTGTTGACATTGCGAGAAGAGCCATTGCTCACGGTAAATCGCTTGGTAAAAATGTCATTATTATCGATACTGCCGGACGTTTGGCAGTGGATGAACACATGATGAACGAAATTGCCAATGTTAAAAAAGCAGTTCAGCCACAAGAAATACTTTTTGTTGTTGACTCCATGACGGGGCAAGATGCTGTGAATACGGCAAAAGCGTTCAATGATCGACTAGATTATGATGGTGTAGTGTTGACCAAATTGGATGGTGACACGCGTGGTGGTGCAGCATTAACAATCCGTTCGGTGGTTTCGAAACCGATTAAGTTTGTTGGTACAGGCGAAAAGATGGAAGCCATTGATGCTTTTTATCCGGAGAGGATGGCCGACCGAATTTTGGGGATGGGTGATATTGTTTCACTTGTTGAAAGAGCGCAAGAAAATTTTGATGAAGAGCAAGCGAGGAAACTTCAGAAGAAGATTGCTAAAAATCAATTCAGTTTCAACGATTTCTATGATCAAATCCAACAGATCAAGAAAATGGGGAACATTAAAGATTTGGTGGGAATGATTCCGGGAGTTGGGAAAGCCATGAAAGACGTTGATATTGATGATAATGCATTTAAGAGTGTAGAGGCAATAATCATGTCTATGACACCTCAGGAAAGGGAAGAACCATCGTTAATTAATGGAAGCCGAAGAAAACGAATTGCTGATGGAAGCGGGACAACAATCCAAGATGTAAACAAACTATTAAAGCAATTCGAAGAAACTCGTAAAGTAATGCGCATGATGAGCAATCCTTCTAAAATGGCTGGAATGATGAAGAATATGCCAGGAGGACAGCGATAAAATAATAAATTCATGAATATTCTTGACGGCAAAAAAGCTGCTACATTCTATAAAGATAAAATTGCATCAGAAGTAAGCGATCTTCATTTGAAAGGATTTCGCAAACCACATTTGGCAGCTATCCTCGTTGGAAACGATGGTGCAAGTGAAACTTATGTAGCAGCTAAAAGCAATACCTGCAAACAGATAGGATTCGAATCCACACTCATTCGATTTAACACTGACGTAACTGAGGAAGAACTTGTTGCAGAAGTAAGGCGATTAAATAGTTCAGAAGATATCGATGGAATTCTCGTTCAACTTCCACTTCCAAAGCATATCAATGAAGAGAAAATTACATTGGAAATTCTTTCAGAAAAAGATGTCGATGGATTTCATCCTGAAAGTTTAGGAAAACTTGTACTTGGTTTGCCTGGATTTATTCCTGCAACACCCAAAGGAATTATGATGTTATTGGATTATTACCAAATTGAAACAGCAGGAAAACATGCTGTTGTGATTGGTAGAAGTACCATTGTAGGAACTCCAATGAGTCTATTATTAAGTAGAAACAGCACACCTGGAAATTGTACAGTGACCCTAGCGCACAGTAGAACACCAAATCTGAGTTTTCATTCACTCCAAGCCGATATAATTGTTGCATCTATCGGAAAACCATTATTTCTAAAAGCGAACATGGTAAAAGATGGAGCTGTAGTAATCGATGTGGGCATTACACGTGTCGAGGATGCATCCAACCCGAAAGGCTATAAAATTTGTGGCGATGTTGATTTTGAAGAGGTTGCCCCTAAATGCGCATGGATAACACCTGTTCCTGGAGGAGTTGGTGCTATGACCATTGCTGCATTGATGCAAAATACATTTGAGGCTTATAAACGCAGAAATAATATTCAATTTTAATGGGTAAGTTGACCGAAGTTCAGCAACAATTGCTCGATTCTGGTGAACATCTTCCATTGATGGAGGAATTCTATACCATTCAGGGTGAAGGATATAACACTGGTCAAGCTGCTTATTTTATTCGACTTGGTGGTTGCGATGTGGGCTGTCATTGGTGCGATGTGAAAGAGTCTTGGGATGCATCTTTGCATCCGTTAACTTCAATTCGTGACATCGTTGAAAAGGCAAATTCATTTCCTGCAAAAGCAGTCGTTATTACAGGAGGAGAACCCTTGTTATACAACCTTGAACCCTTGTGTTCGATGCTTCATCAACATGGAATTCGTATCTTCTTGGAAACATCGGGGGCTTATCCTGTGAGTGGTTCTTTTGATTGGATTTGCGTTTCACCTAAGAAATTTAAAAGTCCAAGAAAAGATATGTTAGAAATAGCCGATGAATTGAAAGTGATTGTTTTTAACAAACAAGATTTTGATTGGGCCGAGCAACATGCTTCATTTCTAAAAACCAATTGCCT
>CALQJV010000167.1 GCA_943330985.1 Chitinophaga pinensis | reverse complement strand
GTTCGAGAAGGATTTGAGACAAGCGAGATGTTGCTGAAAGTGAATGTTGAAGGCACAAGCAACCTTGTTAATCTTTGTTTAGATTTTAAAATCTCTTGGTTTTTGTTTCTAAGTTCCGTGGCTACATTAGGTCCTAATCCAGAAGGGCTAGTTGATGAAGATTTCTTTTTTAAGTCCGGTCCATATACTTCAAACTACGCATTATCAAAATATTTAGCGGAACAAGAAGTTTGGCGTGCATCGGAAGAAGGACTTCCTGTAGTTATATTAAATCCGAGTATTATTTTGGGTGCATCCCGTTCCACGCAAAGCAGTAGTGCAATATTCCAAGCTGCAAAAAAAGGCATTTCATTATACACAAATGGTTTACATGGATATGTAGATGTTATTGATGTTTCGACAGTTATACATTATTTATACAACATACGTTTCTCAGGTAAACGCTTTATTGTTTCATCCCAAAATATTGAGAATTTCGATTTACTAAAAGCTGTTTGTGAATCTATGAAATCGGTTCCTCCTCGAATTCGATTTCAACAATGGATGATTTTTCCAGCAATTACAATTGGAGCAATTGGCAAGATCTTCAATAAAAACCAAACTTCAATAAACCGAAAACTAATAAGAAGTGCACAAAGCCGAAATACTTATGACAATGCTCGTATCATAGAAAAAACAGGCATTCAATTTAAAACGGTCCAAACATCCATTACAGAAACAGCACAAAGAATGCTGACAATTATGGAGAAGCAGTAAAAAAACCTTGTTGCCATAGACTCAATAAATCCATTCCAATAGCAATACTGAAATGAACACAAATACCTGGAACTATGGATTTAGATCTCAAGGCCATTGTTCCTAAAACCAATCCAGCAACGATTGCCCCAACAGTTTCAGGAAATGGTTTGCCAAAATGAATCATTACATAAGGAATCAGAGGTATTAATACCGCTTTGTAGCCCAGTTCTTTTTCGAATGCGAATAATAGAAATCCGCGAAAGAAATATTCGACCGCAACAAACTGACACAAATAACCAATCTCCCAAAAAAGTAAAATCCGATAAAAACTATCACCTTTAGGGATGTAAACAAAAGGATATGTTTGTTGAAATGAAGGTAGAAATGAGGCCGAAACCAAAGGTACTATCATGACAATCAACATCAAACTATAAATCCTCCAATGCTTAGCTGGGATTTCTAATTTAAACATTGAAGGTGCATTTGGGAAAACGATTTTCCGGAAAAGCATGGGTAAAATGAGATAAAATAGTACACATGAAGCCGCCCAAAAAAGCAATGAATATAAACTACTCGTCTCTCCATCAAATAGCAAAATAGCCCATTTGTATTGAAATGAAGATTGGGGAATGTTCAGCCAGCTATGAAAAATTGATGCCTTTCCGAAATATTCTTTACAACATAACATGAGAGCCGAAAACACGATTACTCCATAGAGGGCCTTTTCTGATTTTGATATTTTAACGTATTTTAAATTGCTCCAAATCATGCTAAAAATTGTAAATAATTCTGTTTATAACTGCTTTGATAACGAAATTTAAACCTATTGTTTTTTTTTGCACATTTGAACGCATCTGAATAAGAAAACAAGTAAACGCGTTCTATTTTCAAATACTTTAACGTTGACTCCCACAGAACCAATAAAATCGACCATTTTAAAAACAACTTTCTTCTTTCTGGCGTTGTTGATTTTCAATTTTGCCAAGGCACAGGATATACAAATACTCGGCGTTGACTCATCGTTATATCCGGCAATAAAGTTAAAAATTGTATACAAAGGAAAATCTAGTTTCAATTCGGAGCAATTGATTTTAAAGCAGAATGAGAAAAACCTCCCTTTTGCAATCCATGAAAGCTCTCCCGGCTCAGCTCCAGAAAAAGGAAGAGCTGTTTTTTTCTTAGTAGAAGCTAGCGGAAATACTTCAGGAAAAACACTTTTTAATATTAAAGAGGGTCTTATTGAATCTTTCAAAAATCTAGACTCAAAAGATTTAATAAACGTAGGATGGTTTAGCAGTTTCGACTTGGATAGTTCCGATATGCAAGTGACAAACCGAGAATTTTCGGTTGACCACAAGAACATTTCGAGATTAATTAGAGATAAAATCTTTTCAAAGAAAGATTCCCTTCATTATTCCGATTTGAATCGAAGCATATTATCAGGAATAGAATTCATTTCCAAACAATCGAACCTCCCACAAAATAGGTTGATCATTGTATTAAGTGTTGATCGTGATAATAGTATAACGTATAAAGTTAATTCTTCCGAGTGCATAAGTAAATCGAGGGAATTCGGCATTCCTATTTTTTCAATTACTTATTTGGCGAATGATAGTGCCTATAGTTCAGGTCGGATAGCCCGTATTTCAAATAAAACGGGTGGAAAAAATAATGAAGCTCATTCTCAAATTGAAATCATCAATGCCCTAACCGATTTTTATAATACACCTGATCCTTCTTCCATGGATGAGTCGTATTACGATGTAGAATTTAATGCCAACGCTGAACTAAATCCGTCTAAAGCCAAAATTGATATCAACTTTAATGGCAATCGACAAATTCTTATCATTGGCGATCCCAATACAGGCAGTTTAATTCCTCAAGATTACAAGATATACCTTTGGTACTCAATTGCCATTCTAGGAATTATTGTGATGATTATGCTTTTGATAAACCTATTTTCAAAAAAGGGTAAACAAACAAGCGATGAATTGGATGCCCAACTAGAGAGCGATTTATCAACCAACACTGACAAGAAAAATATCAATACCCGCCAAAATTCCATGTTAACAGAAGAAAAAGTCATTACACCTATTTTAACAAAGCCTGCAGGTCCATCGGTTCTGTTAAGTTTTCAAGGCAGAACGATGCCATTCGTAATTACCAAAAATGAAACAACGATAGGCCGACATGACACTAACGACATTCCAATTCCGGAACAAACCGTTACAGGCAAACATGCAAAGATTGTCCTCGAGAATGGAACTTTAACACTTGTTGATTTAGGAAGCACGAATGGAACCTTTGTTAATGGTGTTCGTATTCGTTCTCATGAACTTAAGTCGGGCGATCGTTTTAGATTAGGAAATGTGGAAATGACTTTAAAATAAATAATTAATTGATAACTCAACAATGTCGCATTGGGAGAAATCCTGCTAACGACTTGGTCATTAAAGACCGGGCTGCTGAAGATTTCCATGCAGTTATTATGTTGAGTGATAAAAATTTAATATTTATTGAGGATCAAAATTCGCGTTATGGAACCCTTGTAAATGGGGAACGAGTATCCAAAATACAACTTTTTCCTGGGGATGAGGTACAGATTGGATTTTGCAGGATTGATTGGGAAAGTCAGACAGGTTTCCTACCTTCATTAAACAAAATTGAGGTCATTCCCAATTTATCAGTTCCAATTAAACGTCCAATTCAATATAATTCAACGCTTGCTGATACGCATTCAAACTACAATTTGAATAAAGGTGATGCTTCCAAAGCGCTAGCCAATAAACTTCTTGAAAATGAAGCTCAATTGGATCGTATTGAAAACACAATGCTGAAAGATGAGGTAGTTGAAACATCACAAACGATCAATGCAAATACTATTTCCACTATTGATAATTTAGTTGAACTAGCAATTGCTTCCGAAATTGAAGAAGCAATTCCAATAATACATGTATCTGAAATCGATCAGGACAATGAAATTAATCCAATCACCAATAATTCAGATAATCTGCCAATTATTGAATCTATTCATGAAGACTTAGATTTAAACAATGAAGTTAAGAATGAAAATGTTTCAATAGATCTCAACCTACCTTTGGAATTAAATCAAGAAATAGATCAAGTAGAAATACCTCTTTCAACTGATATTCAATCGAAAGAGAAACCCAAAGATTCAAATATTTCTGATGAGTCGAATTCAACTTCTTCTATCATTCCATTGATAAATAACGATTCAATTAGCGAACAAGAGCTTCAATTAAAATCACCATTAAATAAAATTGCTGATCCGATAAAAAACAATTTGATTCGTAAAGATTCCGTTCAAATAGCATTGGCAATAGCACTAACCTGCATACTGCTTGCAGCAGGTTGGCTTATCGGTCAAGTTTCTTAATCAATTTTCGGAAAGTGAAAT
>CALQJV010000166.1 GCA_943330985.1 Chitinophaga pinensis | reverse complement strand
TTTAATGGGATAGTGTGGTTTATGAAATCATAATCGAATAATTTATGTCCCAAAATAAATGCATTAGGACCTAAAATCGGAACACTTGTCACACCTGTACTATCTGAAAAAGTAATGGTACGAGTGAACTGCGAACTCGCTTCCAAAGGATACACATTATTTACCAAAGCCGATGGAGCTGCAGTAATTGGATTGCTGGTTTGAGCTCCTACATTAAATTTTACGATGTTGTAATTGGTGTGTCCAAGGAAGCTAGCAAATGGTCCATTCGGAAAACTCTCACCACCTGGAATAAATCCACCCAAACTTTGATTGTATGCTTTTAAAAAGAACGATGAACCTGACTGTCCGCTGCAGTCTACAAGGATTTCAACACGTTCACCTGCTGAAAGTAAAAAGCGAGGGGTATTTCCCGAAATCAAAACAGGCGTGTTCAATAAACCACCGTCTGTTCCAATCACATAAAAGCTTCGATTGTCGCTAAATCCTAAGTTGTATGATGTTTCGATGGCCCCATTTAACAAACGCAAACGCACCATTTGAGCGGGAACTGGATATTGAGCACGAAGCGTCATGTTGGCCATGATACTATCGCCATAAGGAACTATGGAAAATTGCATTGCTGAATTAAAATCCCGATCAGTAATCACAATGGGAATGTCATCAACACCATATTTACGGGGTAGGGCAAGAGCCGCTTCCTCGGCATCACGAACAATTAAAAATCCACCTAAACCCCGGGTAATCTGCTCTTGCGACATCTCATGCAAATGCGGATGATACCAATACGTCGCGGCTTGATTGGTTACTTTCCAGAAAGGTTGCCAAAGAGTACCAGGAGGGATAATTTGATGAGGTCCACCGTCCATCACCGCCGGTAAATGCATGCCGTGCCAGTGAATAGTTGTTGAATCATTCGAAAGATTTCGAACATTCATATGAATCGTGTCACCTTTATTTACAAATAAAGTTGGCCCCCAAAATTTACCATTTATTCCACCGGTTATTGTGGTATCTCCAGGTCGAAAAACTGCAGAAGTATCATAAATGTTCAGGTTAAATGTTGTTCCCGAAAGTGTATCCGGAATCCATAACGTGTTGTATGATTGAGCTGTTAGGTTGAGGGAATATACAAGAGCTGAAAAGCAAATGATAAGAGCAATTTTTTTCATAAAGAATAAAGGAGGTTCTATTTTGAAATTAATGTTTTACAATAAATTTTGATGAAAATTTCCCATCCAGAATCATGAAATAAATTCCATTGGGATAATTACTCATTGAGATTGTCTGTTGTGCATTGGCAGATAATTGAATGGTTTCAATGACTTGCCCCAATGCATTTTCAATCTTCATTTGCGCATTGGTTTTGTTAGAAATATTCAAGATATCATTGGCTGGATTTGGGAAAAACTGAAAAGAAGAACTTGGTTCAATAACCGAAAATCCTGTTTGATCGGCACTTGTAAATTCCAAATCATCAACAAGCAAAATAGATCCTAGAATTATAGCTTCCATGGGGGCATTGCTGCTGCGAATTTCGATGGATGCGGTATCCGGGATATTGATACTGCTGTATTGAATTGGAAAACTAAAGCGAGTATAGATATCGCTTGGATTGCAAGAAAAAACCGTGTTTGCAATTTCTTCGCGTTGAAGGTTTGTTGCATCCCAGCGAGATAAGGTTACTCGGATTTCGTTCATGTCATTTCCAACTGGACTGAATGTATACCATCCTGTTAAACTATCTGGGCGATTGGTAAATGCGAATCCCGGAGTGCCCGGCATTCCTGGGCCTGTTCCTGGAGTGCCTGTAAATGCATTTCCAGGTATTGTATCGGTTGTTCCTGTATTCGGATTTGTAAAAACAGCTGTTTGCAATTGCATAGCAAATGATCCCGAATGTGCATTGGTAGATTTACTAATCGATGGACCACCAGCCCAACCCTCAACAGTTTCGAAAGGAGCCGGAGGGTTTGTTGCCCAAGTTTCGAATCCGTTGTTCGGGATTGATTGTGAACTTGCAAGAAAAGAGATTGATGAGAGGAATGCAATTAGAAATAGGGGTTTGTTCATTTTTATATTATTTATTTTTAGAGTATTAAAATAGGGCGATTTGTGAATTTGCTCGACTCTGATTAAGGTATTCGATGATGGTTTAATATTATTAATTTTTTTTATTTTTTGGTTAAAGGAAAATATTGGTTAATTGGAATTTAACGAATGATTTTAAAATGATTTTGTCTTTGATTTAAAAACGATTTATGAAATGAAGAATTAAATGCTAATTAAGTCCTTGATTCCTAAACAAATTTAATCCAACTTCGTTCGATTCAAACACTAAAAAAAATCCAATGAAAATTCTATCAATCCTGACCATTGCCTCAATTATATTCCTTTCGTCATGCGGTGGAGCTGAAAAAAAGGAAGAAGCCCAAACCACGGACACTGTTGCTGCTGTTGAAAAATCTTCAACTCCCGGAATAGCAAACATCACAGTAAAAGTTACAGGGAATTCAATGGCTGATATGGCTTATGAGCCTTCGTCTCTCACTGTAAAAGCAGGCGAAAAAGTAACATTGACACTAGTCAATACAAATACCATGGAAGGAATGTTGCACAATTGGGTCTTGGTGAAATTAGGTTCAGGGCAAGAAGTGGCAACAGCTGGAATTTCTGCAGGCATGGATAAAAACTATGTACCTGAAAATCCGAATGTACTTGTTGCATCGGCTTTAGCTAAACCCAATGAAACAATTACGCTAGAATTTGTTGCTCCTGCTGCAGGCTCATACAACTACATTTGTACGTATCCTGGACATTTTCCAAAGATGATTGGTAAATTGTATGTCGAATAATTGAAATTCCAACACTCATTTTTCACTCCGGTTAATCAACATCGATTTGTTGATTAATCGGATTTTTTATGCTTCTTAAATTCTTGAAGCGCTTACCTTTGAAGTATGAATTATTTGGGCATCCTAACTGAAAAATATCCGCTTATTAAGAACAAGTATTTTCTTGTGCTGTTGGTTTTTCTGATTTGGGTAACCTTCATCGATAAAAATAACCTCATTTCTCAATACCAAGATCGTCAGGTTTTGTATGGATTAGATAAAGAGAAAAGGTATTACCAAAGTGAAATTCAAACCACGCAAGACAAGCTGAACGAATTAAAGACAGACAACAAAAGCATTGAAAAATTTGCTCGGGAAAAATACCTGATGAAAAAGGAGAACGAAGAAATTTGGTTGGTTGTTGATAAATCGGTCAAGTCCGAGTAAACATTTCAGTGTTCATTGCTGAACGAATTTGTTAATTTGTTCTCAAATTAAGCAGCATTGGAAGCATTATTTTCTGAATTTAAACACACACAATTTCACGATTGGAAAGCCCAGTTATTGAAGGATCTTAAGAAAGATTCAGTTGATAGTTTGCTTACAACACGTATCGAAGAGCTTGATGTTCCGGTATATCTTGAATCCGAAAATGCCCCAGTATCTCAATCTATTTCATCACTTCGAATAGCCCATCATCCCGAATTTGCATCTGCCAACGATTGGGAAATTTGCGTAAATATCGACACCGCCGATCTTGTTAAAGCCAACAAACAAGCCTTGCATGCTCTTCAAAATGGAGCAGCTGCTATTCGCTTTACAGGTCATGAAATTAGCAATCAGGAAGAACTGATTTTGGTTCTACGAAACATTCTGCCCGATATTGCCCGCATTCATTTCGATTGTGGTGAAGCTTCTGCATCCTTGCTTTTTATGTATCAGGATGAAATAGCTCGACGCAAACTCGATCCATTGCGCATTCAAGGTTCAGTAAGTCTCGATCCATTAGGAGATTTTGCATTTCATGGAAGCTTTCCATACAGCAAAGAAGAAAGTATGCAATTGCTCAGTGCAAGTGTCGATTTTGCTTCCACGCATCTTCCATTATTCAAAACCATCAACGTAAATGCTTCAACATGGCATAATGCAGGTGCAAGTGCAGTGCAGGAGCTTGCCTTGGCCATCTCGGCGATGAACGAATATTTCGTAGAGCTGAAATCTGATAAAGAGATGATTGCCCGAGCAATGCAAGTAAATATGGCAGCAGGTTCGGAGTATTTCCTTCAAATAGCGAAATTCCGTAGCATGCGTATTTTGTGGCACATGCT
>CALQJV010000165.1 GCA_943330985.1 Chitinophaga pinensis | reverse complement strand
TGTTGCCGATACAGCAAAAACAATTTCCATGAATTTTGGTGTGTTGTTTGGCGATTACGATTTCAACGAAGATGGTGAAATGATTTCGACAGGTCCTATGATCGCATTCCGAGGATTATTTTTAATTGATAAAGACGGAATTGTTCGTCACCAAGTTGTAAACGATTTTCCACTTGGAAGAAGCGTTGACGAAGCGCTTCGTATGGTGGATGCCCTTCAGTTTTTTGAGGAAAATGGAGAGGTTTGTCCTGCAAATTGGAGAAAAGGAGATGCTACATTAAAAGAAAATCATGACAGCGTTGCTAACTATTTAGCAAACCACTAATAGGATTTTAACAAAAAATCCCTGCCAATGCGCGGGGATTTTTTGTTTTATGCCCATTTGAATGAAAGGGTATTGTAGTTTTGCAAAATCATCCGTCTGAGTAAATCCAGCAATTTAAAAATATAACGTGGCCGATTCGAATTTTGTTGATTATGTGAAAATCTGTTGCCGCTCCGGAAAAGGAGGTGGTGGATCTATTCACTTGCACCGCGATAGAAATACTGCGAAAGGTGGTCCCGATGGTGGAGATGGTGGTCGTGGTGGGCATATCATTTTACGAGGAAGCTCCAACGTTTGGACGCTGATTCACTTGAAATATAGAAAGCATGTTATTGCTGAACCGGGCGGAAAAGGTAGCAGTGCCTTGAAACATGGAAAAGATGGTGATGACATTATTCTGGAAGTGCCTTTAGGAACCGTTGCACGAGATTCAGAAACAGGAGAAGTCCATTTCGAAATTACGGAAGAAGGTGAAGAGCGCATTTTGGTTAAAGGTGGAAGAGGCGGTCTAGGAAACTTCCATTTCAAATCACCAACCCTTCAAACTCCTCGTTTTGCTCAACCCGGTGAAGACGGTGAAGAATCATGGAAAGTATTGGAATTGAAAGTACTTGCAGATGTTGGTTTGGTAGGTTTCCCCAATGCAGGAAAATCAACATTGCTCTCGAAACTATCTGCTGCAAAGCCTGAAATTGCCAATTATCCTTTCACCACCCTTGTTCCCAATTTAGGAATTGTGGCTTACCGCGATTACAAATCATTTGTGATGGCCGATATCCCCGGAATTATCGAAGGCGCAAGCGAAGGAAAAGGTTTAGGCTTGCGTTTCCTGCGACATATCGAACGAAATTCGGTTTTGCTTTTTTTGGTTCCGGCCGATGCTGATAACATTAAACATGAATTTGAAGTCCTGCTCAACGAACTACAAGAATACAATCCCGAACTACTTGACAAAGAGCGCCTTTTAGCCATTAGCAAAAGTGATTTATTGGATGATGAATTAAAAGACGCTCTAAAAGCGGAACTCCCCGAGAATGTTCCATTTGTATTTATGTCATCGCATACAGGAGTTGGCTTGGTTGAATTGAAAGACATGATTTGGAAATCGCTCAATAAATAAGCATGAACTTGATTGATGCGGATTATGAATTGTTTTCAGCTATCAACGGATTGCATTCGGGTCCGCTTGACAGTTTTATGGAAGCAATTAGTTCGCGAGTAACAGCCATTCCCATGTATGTGTTGATGGCTTTGTTTTTATATAAAAAATATCAATCTAAGTTTTGGTGGATTTTGGGTGGTGTTATTATACTCATATTATTAAGCGATCAAGTTTCCGTTGCTGTTAAGTTTACTGTGGAGCGTTTACGTCCTTGCCACGATTATTTATTGAGCAGCACCATTCATTTAGTGAACAATAAATGTGGGGGGCAATTCGGATTTTATTCTTCTCATGCTAGTAACACTGCCGCATTAAGCATTTTTTTGATGCAATTCACTCGAAATAGATTCGTGTATTTTGCACTTATCACTTGGGTGATTTTAGTTGGATACAGCCGCATATATTTAGGAGCACATTTCCCTGGAGATGTACTAACTGGTTGGATTGTAGGAGGCTTATTCGGTTGGACTATTGCAACTTTATCGTTAAAATATTTACCCATCAAACATCCCAACTGAACAATGAATCTCAATAATTTCTTGTGGGTGTTTTTAGGAGGCGGATTGGGTTCTGTTATTCGGTTTGCATTCTCAATCTGGATTTCAAAGTCAGATCAGCATATTATTCCTTATTCAACCTTATTGGCCAATGTTGCTGCCTGCATTTTGATGGCGATTGCAATGCGGTTCATCTCCCCCATTTCGGAATCTACACGATTGTTTTTATTTGTTGGATTTTGCGGTGGATTAAGCACATTCTCAACCTTCAGTATGGAAACAGTTTCCATGATAAAATATGGACAATTTGCCTGGGCCATTGGAAATATTTTGCTGAATGTTTGCTTTTGTTTTGGGGTTTTATTTTTCACGATTCGCAAATAAATCAATTGCATGTTGCAGCGTTTTCTAAATGTGAGTATGTTGATTTTGCTGATTGCAACAGCATTTCTCATTTATGCCTGTAAAAACATAGAGTTTGATTACAACTTCGAACACTTCTTCCCTGTAGAAAGTGATGATGCGGCTTATTACTATAATTTCAGAGATCAGTTTGAGTCGGACAATGCCTTTTTTCTTATCGGTATAGAACATTCAACAAGTGTATTCGACAGCACGTTTCTGAGAGAAATAGAGAATCTTAGAAAAGACTTAAAATCGATTAAGTATGTTACTTCTGCAACTGCCATTTCGAATGTCAAAACACCCGTTATAAATTCATTCGGCATCGTTGAAATTCCCCTAGTAAATCTTGAACACCCTGAAAATTTAATCGCCGATTCAACGCGCATATTCAATACACCAGCATACAAAGGAAATTTAATTTCAGAAAACGGAAAGCATTTAGCCATATATATTCGACACAAGGATATGTTGCCAAAAGCTACTGCGGATAGCTTATTACAAACTATTCAAACACGTTTAAAAAACTTTCCGCACCCATCGCATATCACTGGAAAAATACTTTCAGAAAGCACCTATCTTCATAAAACACAATGGGAGCTATTGCTTTTTATGTCGGTCTCGTTTGTGTTGGTCACCTTTTTTCTTTGGCTAACATTTAGAAATTTTTGGGGTGTTATTGTTCCGCTATCGGTTGTTGTTCTCTCCATCATTTGGACCATTGGAATTATGGCCGTTACGGGAAAGGCAATCGATATTATGATCATTCTTGTGCCCTGCATTTTGTTTGTAGTTGGAATGTCGGATGTGATTCATATTTCGAGTCAGTTCTATGAGAAAATTGAAGCCGGATTTAACAAATTGGATGCGATCAAGATTGCATTAAAGGAAGTTGGGTTTGCAACATTTTTAACTTGCATCAGCACGGCGGTAGCATTCTTAACATTGAATACAACATCCATCCAGCCCATACGCGATTTTGGAACCTATACAGCCATTGGGGTTGTGATTGCCTATGTGTTTTCCATAACATTGCTGCCTTTCATCCTATTGCGTGTAAAAAATCCAGATCGTTTTCGTGTGCATGCATCGCAAGTAAAATGGGATCAAGGATTACGGAAATTGCTGAGCATGGTATTTAAAAACCCACGGAAAATACTGTTCGGAGCATCTGCTTTATTGGCCATTTCAGTTTTAGGAATCTCTCAAATTGAAGTCAACAATTCGTTATTAGATGATTTGGATCAACAAGATCCGATAAAGAAGGACTTTGTGTATTTCGATACTTATTTTTCGGGAGTTCGAGGATTTGAAATGGCTATTCATTCCATCGATAAAAACGCAACTTTCTTGAATTGGGATGCAATCCAAGAAATGCAAAAACTAGAAAACTACCTAGAAAACACTTACAAAGTTGGGTCAATCATATCGCCTTTAGGAATTATTAAAGGATTTAATCAGGCAATGCATGATGGCGATCCATTATGGTATAAGATTCCAAATAATTCAAACGATTTTAACATACTCGTTAAAAAATTAAAACCCTTTCTTCGAAAAAAAGAAGTGCGTTTGCTCATTGGAAATGATGGAAATATTGGGCGATTAACAGGTCGGATTAAAGAAAAAGGAAGCAAAGCAGTTGGAATAAAAAATAAGTCACTCGACAATTTTATTCAACAATCGGATTTTAAACATATCCAAACTCGCGTAACAGGATCATCGGATTTAATTGACAAAAGCAATTCCTACTTAACCGAGAATATGTTATTGGGATTGAGTTTAGATATAGCTGTTTTGATGTT
>CALQJV010000164.1 GCA_943330985.1 Chitinophaga pinensis | reverse complement strand
CTCCAAGCGGCTTGTTTTAAGCGATAACGCGGGTGATCCTTATTTGATAACTGGCGTTTTTCAAGATATAACTCAACTCATAGAGGAAGAGCATCGAAGGAAACTCATTGATAGAACATTGTTCGAAATTTCAAGACAAGAATTATCTGCAAAGCAAAACTTGAGTGATTTCTATGAGTTAGTTTTTGAAATTTTAAATAAAAATGTCAATATCACCCGAATGTCAATTTGGGAAATGAATCGAATAGAGAACAAAGCGAATTGCATTAATTACTATTCCTCTAAAGAAGAGGATGTTCATTCGAAAATCGGTGCTCAAATTCCTATAGAAGAGATTACCAAAAAATTAAAGGAGTCGAATATTATCTATTCAAACAGCGCAGAGAACCTGTTGTCTGATAGAAATTCAATTAATTCAATATTTAACAAACCCAATGATAGCTCTTTATTATTCTGTTTAATCAAAGGAGCCTCTAATGAAAATCACTTTTTATTAATTGAAACTGAGCAACTGAATTTTAAATGGGAGTATGAACATTTAAATCTGGTGAATTCAATTTCCGAGTTAGTTTCAATCAATATCGAATATTTTAATCGCATTGAAACCGACGGAAAGCTTCGTGAAGCTTATAAAATGGCTAAAATTGGAGCATGGGAAATTGATCAGGACACCAACCGTTCTATTTGGTCGGAGTCGATGTTCGATTTTTACAACCTCCATGCAAATGATTCGAATCCTCTAAATTTTAATCAAGCATTAGAATATCACCATCCCGAAGATCGTGCAGAATTTGTTCAACTATATTCAAACCTTATAAACAAACTGGAGCCGTATAAATTTATTTGCCGCCATCTATTTCCGAATGGTGAGCTGAAGTATTTTGAGAAATCAGCAATGGCGCGAAAAAATGCGTTGAACAAAATTACTTTCATGGGAGTAACTGTTGATATAACTGAAAAGAAATTGGCTGAAATTGAGCAAGAACGAATTAAGATAAAACAACTTTTAAATAATACGCTCGGGGCAAGAATTTCGAACATTGAGAGCCAAGATGAGTTATTGCAAATATTTTCCAACTTACTTCTTGAAACTAAATTCATTCATGATTGCTGCTTAATAGTTAAAGAGAATGAACAAAATCCAGATACAACGTTTACCATTAAGCGCGTATTTCCCAATAAAAAGGTATCGGTTAGTTTAGAAAAAGAAGTGCAAGTTATTATGCATGAAAATTTCCCTGGAAATGTAAAAGTCAAATCATCAACTCCAAAGTCTATTTCGAATGGGAAGGTCATTGGAAGTATGAGAGTTTCAGGTTTGGGAGACGCTTTCATGTTATTTCATTTAATAGATGATGGGAATTCAATCGAAAGCAAAATCGATATTTTGGATTCACTCATTAAGATGGTGCAAGAGAAGTCTGAACGTATCTATTCGGAATCCCAAGTAAAAGAGCTCAACGTGGAACTATTGGACACCAATATTCAGTTAAGGCAATATTCATTTATTGTTTCTCATAATTTGAGAGCGCCCATTGCAAATATTTTGGGTTGCTTGAATATTTATAACGAAACCAATCCGAACGATCCCAAGAACATAAAGCTTCTCAATGGCCTTAAAGTTTCAGCAAATTCTGTGGATGGTATTTTGCAGGATCTAAATAAAATACTGAATATCAAAGAAAACGTTTCTAAGCAATACGAATTTGTTTTGTTCGAAAAAACATTGGAATTGGTTTTAGATAGTATTCGAAAAGATATGTTTGAAGTGGATTTTGAATTAATTTCAGACTTCAGTAAACTCGAAGGTTTGAGGTCATTCAGACCTTATTTGGTGAGTATTTTCCAAAACATTTTATCAAATTCATTCAAATACAGAGAGCCTTCTCGAAAGTTGATCGTTACATTATCATCTTCTTTGGAAGGTGATAAATCAATTATTAAATTTTCAGATAACGGACGAGGAATAGACTTAGAAAAACATGGAAATCGAATCTTTAAATTATATTCGCGTTTCCACTCTGATGTAGCTGGCACTGGTATCGGATTAAATATGGTGAAAGAGCAGGCGCGTGTTATGGGTGGTAGCATTCATATTGACAGTAAACTAGACGAGGGGACAACATTTACCTTTACATTCGTAAATAAAAAATAATTGAATGAATATTTGGCTAATAGATGATGACGACATTACCAATATGCTCCATCAGTTTTTTTTAGAAGAGTATTTTCCAGATGCTTCAATAGTGGTGTTTTCTCAAGCAGAACTCGCGTTAAAAGCCATATCCGAAAATGCGACTCTTCCTAATTATATATTTCTTGATATTAATATGCCAGTTATGGATGGATGGGAATTTATAGGAGAATTATCTAAAATGTCGGCTCCCAATTTGAATAACGTTCATATACACATATTAACATCTTCACTCGATCCATCCGATTATTCGAAGGCAGAACTTTCGCCTTTAATTCAAGGGTTCATTTCAAAACCCTTAGAAATAGAAAAAGTGGAGTTCCTTAAGAACTAATGATTGCGCTGGATCATATATTTTCTATCGAATAACATTCTAATAAAAAATTAATTTCTTGATGTGTGTGCGTTTTTTTGAAATATGAAAAAAAATAAAACACGTTTAGTATGGTTAATCGATGATGACTCGGTGAGTAACATGATTCACGCTGAGTTTTTTCATGAATATTTTCCGCGTATTCTAATTAAGACGTTTGAAAAAGCGGAAGATGCGCTCCATGAATTAAAGCAGATCATTATATCCAAAGAAGACATACTCATTCCAGATCTCATATTATTGGATATAAATATGCCCGTAATGAATGGTTGGGATTTCTTGGAAGATTTTCATGATAGTATGATTTTCATGACAGAACAAATTGGAATTGTTATGTTAACTTCATCAATTGCGACGGAAGATTATCGAAAATCGCTGCAATTTCCAGCCGTCATAGCCTACCTCACAAAACCTCTCGACTTAAATAAATTGGAAGGAATTATTTCATAAGTAATGAAATTAATATTTCGCTTTGTTTATTTTACTTATTTATAGGCAATATGTAAAATGATTCGTAGATATTTTGTACAAAAAATACATGGCAATATCAACATTAATTCTGTGTTAATTTTCTACTTTTGTTTATTAGGTTAAGTAATCACATAATTCGAATTCTGTAAACAATTTTTTCCTGAGCAGTTTAAATTGATGTTTTCGAACTGTTGAAACTCTGAATGGGTTAGGAGATCAACTGATTATTATGTGAGATTTTCCCGGAGCAGTTTTCATTTTCTGCTCCGGGTTTTTTATGCATAAAAAAACGCCATCCCTTTTGAGAATGACGTTTCATAGTTTTAACTCCAGCGTTTACTTATCGTCTTTTACTTCTTCAAAGTCTACATCTGTAACTTCTGAGTTTTGTGATTGTTCTCCACTAGCTTGATCCGCTCCAGCCTCAGCACCTTGCCCAGCTTTGTACATATCTTCTGAAGCTGCTGCCCAAGCTGCATTTAGTGTTTCAAGTGCAGTATCAATAGAAGCTAAATCGCGACTTTGGTGAGCCGTTTTCAAGGTTGTTAAAGCACCTTCAATTGCTTCTTTCTTTTCGGCAGGAATCTTATCGCCAAACTCTTTCAATTGTTTTTCTGTTTGAAAAATCAAACTGTCGGCTTGGTTAATTTTCTCTGCTTCTTCTTTCACTTTACGATCGATTTCTGCATTGGCCTCTGCTTCTGCTTTCATCTTCTTTATATCATCGTCGCTCAAACCAGAAGATGCTTCAATACGAATCTTTTGCTCTTTGCCGGTTGCTTTGTCTTTTGCTCCAACATGTAAAATTCCATTCGCATCAATGTCGAAGGTAACTTCCACTTGAGGCACACCGCGAGGTGCTGGTGGAATTCCATCCAAATGGAATCGTCCAATTGTACGGTTTTGCGCAGCCATTGGGCGCTCTCCTTGTAGAATGTGAATTTCAACCGATGGCTGGTTATCACTTGCTGTGGAGAATACTTCCGATTTTTTAGTTGGGATGGTTGTGTTCGATTCAATCAGGCGTGTCATCACACCACCCATAGTTTCGATTCCCAATGAAAGTGGAGTAACGTCTAATAGAAGTACATCTTTCACTTCACCTGTTAAAACACCACCTTGAATTGCTGCTCCAATGGCAACAACTTCATCCGGATT
>CALQJV010000163.1 GCA_943330985.1 Chitinophaga pinensis | reverse complement strand
TTTTGGGATTCGCAACGCATGCTCATTGGCGTTTGGAAAATACCATGGCAAAGACACCTCAAAAAGCTATCGAACTGATGGAGTCGGTTTGGCCAGCTGCTATCGCACGCGTAAAAGAAGAGGTTGCCGATATGCAAGCCATTGCCGATAAAGAAGGAGCAAACATCAAAATTGAACCTTGGGATTACCGCTATTATGCTGAGAAAGTGCGCAAACAACGTTACGATTTGGATCAGAATGAAGTGAAGCAATATTTCCAATTGGATAAATTACGCGAAGGTATGTTTTGGGTAGCAGGCGAATTGTTTGGATTTAGCTTTACACCACTTAAGAACATTCCGGTGTATCATCCCGATGTAAATGTTTGGGAAGTGAAGGACATCAAAACTGGCCGTCACATTGGATTGTGGTATTTCGATGCATATGCACGTGAAGGCAAACGTTCGGGCGCTTGGATGAACGCATACCGCGATCAACAGCGCATGGATAAAGAAGTAACGACCATTGTTTCGAACAATTCGAACTTTGTGAAAGGAAATCCAGGAGAACCGGTTTTAATTTCTTGGGACGATGCAAGCACGCTATTTCATGAATTTGGACATGCATTGCATGGATTAAGTTCGAACGTTACCTACCCTACTCTTTCAGGAACAAACGTGGTGCGCGATTATGTTGAATTTCCATCCCAATTATTGGAGCATTGGCTATCGACTTCGGAAGTACTTTCGAAATTCGCTTTGCATTATCAAACAGGAAAGCCAATCCCATCCAGTTTGGTGGAACGAATCGAAAAAGCATCTACGTTCAATGAAGGTTTTGCAACCACCGAATACCTTTCAAGTGCACTCATCGATATGAAAATCCATTTGGCCGATGCGAGCAATATTGATCCCGATAAATTCGAGAAAGAAACCTTGGATGCTTTAGGAATGCCCAAAGAATTGGTTATGCGCCATCGTACTCCTCAGTTTGGGCATGTGTTTTCGGGCGATGGATATTCAGCTGGATATTACAGTTATTTATGGTCTGATGTTCTTACTGCTGATGCCTATGAAGCTTTTGTAGAAGGCAAAGGACCATACGATAAAGAAGTGGCTCAGCGATTAATCAAGTATGTGTTTTCTGTTGGAAATACGATTGATCCGGAGATAGGATTTAAATCGTTCAGAGGACATGACGCACAAACGGATGCTTTGATGAGAAAACGTGGGTTTCCGGTAAAGTAAGTCTATATTAATTTGCACATAACAAAAAAGGTCCTTCACTCAAGAAGGACCTTTTTTGATTTTGAGCGTATGTTTATTTTTTCACAATTTTGTGAGTTTGATTATAGTTTTCACTTAAAACTTGGAGCATATAAATTCCCGCATTCAACTGTTTCATTTCAATTTGAGTTTGGTGAATTTCGGATTGAGGTGTAATTGTCTGAGTAAGAACAACCCTTCCTGTTTGATCCATCAGTGATAATTGGATTGTTTGTCCAACCTCAATTCCATCAAAATAAAGCGACAATTCCGATTCAACAGGATTCGGATAAACATTCAGATTTTGTTCATGCGTATCAATTACATCTACATTATTTGCTAAACGTGCAGGTGTATAAGGAATGCATTGAATTCCATCAACATCGTATCCATCAACCACCTCTGTTCCGAAGTCGGACGCTTTACTGATGTCGGTAATTTTCACAAAACGAATAAAATCGAAAGATCCAATATCGACCGACCCATCCTGACAAATTTCACCAACAGTCTCCCAAGAAACCATATCTGGCGATACAGCAATTTCTGCTCGCTCGGGATACGATGCACAAGAACGCGGTCCGAATGTAGTTTCTGAAATCATGATATCATTTCCCGGACGATTCAAAATAAAACCATCCATCTGAATGGTAATAGAACCGCCAAATCCTAAGGAGTAAAATTGTCCAGGTGCATTAACCATATCGGGCGTTCCCAACACTTTCGTAACATCCGAACGATCAGCTGGCACAGACGTCCCATTGCTTTGCTTTCCTTGGTTTACTTCAACAACACTCATCCCCAAACAACCACCCCAACAATCGCCAAGAAAATCGTGATGTTGGTTGCTTCCTTGCATGTGTGCATCCACTGCATTGGGGCTAATACACAGCGTATGAGCATTCATAGGATTGCCTGGAGGAATGTGACAGACTAAAACTTTTTGTCCGTTATTTCCACACGTAGTGCTCACTTGAGCTAATAATGGAAATGCGCCCAATGCACTTACACTGAGCATAATAATTGCATTTTTTTTGAGATTTTTCATAGTTTGTAAATTGATTTAGCTTAAAAATTTAATTAGGCTAAATGTATATTTTATGAAATTACGGATAATTAAAATTGACTTAAAGATGAATCATGGAATTAAATAAAATACGTATCCCAAATTCTCAATAAATGAATTCAAAGCTTGATCTAAAACAAAATGACTTACTGCAATTTGAAACTGATTGGCAATTTAAACTCCACCTTAACGGGTTTCCCTTCCATTTTTGCGGGTTTCCAATGAGGCATTGAATTCACAACCCGCAAAGCTTCTTCATCTAATAAGGGATGAACGCTTCGAATGATTTCGCTATTGATGATATTTCCTTGTTGATCAATCACAAATTTCACATACACTCTGCCTTCAATTTCTTTCTCAATGCATTCTTTGGGATACTTCACATTTTTGGCAATGAATTTATAAAGCGCTTCTTGCTTTCCAGGAAATTCGGCCATTTCCTCTTCTGGGAAATACATGGTATCGGCACCTGATTTCGAATAACAAAACCCTTCGTTCAATTTACCATCGATGTATTTCTCGAGTCGATATTTGCTTCCATCTTCACGAAACCATTCATGATTTCCAACAGGCAAGCCCGCAGCAAATTCGCCGAAAAACCAAGGCCTTTTTCCCGGGTAATAACGCGAAATGAGACCTGACTTAATGCCATTTACATAAACTATTTCTTCCAATACATCACCCGTTTCCATATACTCGATGAACATGCCATCTCGCACTTCATTGGGTTCCAAAGAGCGGTAATGTCCAATCATTTTTAATGAATCATTCATACGATACTGCTGCATGTTAAATCCCAGAGAATCGGGTGTAAAAATGCGATACGATGTAGCATCAATGCGCGAACATTTCTGTCCCGATTTATTTAAATAAACGGTATCTATTTGAGAAAAACTACTGAATGAAACACCCGTTAATAAAAGAAATAAAGTAAAAACACTTCGGAAATTATTCATGAATCGATGATCTAATTAGAATATCAAAACTAAAATGATTAGCAATAAAAAGGCATACAGATTTAAGACGAAACCGGCTTTAAGCATTTCAACAGCTTTTACATGTCCACTACTAAATGCAATGGCATTGGGAGGTGTACTCATGGGAAACATAAAATCGCAACTTGCCGAAATGGTAACCGGAATGGCAAAAACCAGCGGATCGATGCCTTGAATTTGGGCCAACGAAGCTACAACAGGAATAAATAAAGTGACCATTGCCAGATTGCTCATGATGGCCGTTAAAAACAATCCAATGGCACACAATGCAATGAGGTAAACATCGGCTTGCAGATAGTTCAATGTGGAAAGCCATTGCGTGAGCATATCCAATGCACCACTCTTTTTAAAGGCCATCGCCAAAGAAAGTCCACCGCCAAACATCAATAAAATCCCCCAAGGCAATCGGCTAGTATCGTCCCAATTTAGCATGGGTTTTTCATCGTTTCCATTAATAATGAACAAACAAATTCCAGCAGCCAATCCAATCCAAACATCCGATAGTGGATAATTTGGGAAATACGATTTTAAAATGCCTTCCGAAAGCCAAAGTAAAATAGCAGATGCAAAAACAAACAACATTCTCTTTTCACTTTTAGTCCATGCTCCCAATTCGTTTAATTGCTGTTGAATGAATAGTTGACCTTTTTCGAAACGTCCAATTTTAACCGGAAAAATGATATATGCTAAAAGAAAATATGCTCCAAATAGAAACACCAATGAAAAAGGAAATCCATAAATCATCCAATCAACAAAGGATATTTCTCGATGAAAAGTCTCACTTAAAATTCCGACTGCAGCGGCGTTTGGAGGAGTTCCAATAATGGTTGCCATGCCTCCTATACTTGAAGAATAAGCAATTCCAAGAAATAAGTTAATTCGGAAGTTTCGAATGGAACG
>CALQJV010000162.1 GCA_943330985.1 Chitinophaga pinensis | reverse complement strand
ATCGGGCATAGAATCCAAAGAGGACTTCCCTTCAATTTCCTGATTAAAGATACTTTCGGGTTCTGGATTATAATCGGTAAGTGTAGAAAAAATGAGGAGTCCAACAAACAAAAGAACCATTGTGAGGACAAGGACTAAAAATAATTTGAGCAATTTTCGCATCATGAAAAAATTAAAATTCTAAACCAGAATACATAATAGTAGATATATATAGAGTGCTGAAAGGTATTTTTAAAAAATGGTAATTCATAAAAGAACATTTCTATTTTTACAAATCAAATTTTTAAATGCAACACGCCAACTTTAACTGGAGAACAGGGTCTGAACAATTGAAGTTATTTGGGCAGATTTGGACTCCGCTCGAAGAACCTATTGCTGTTATAGCGCTTGTTCATGGTATGGGCGAACACAGTGGCCGATACCGAAAATTGGCCGAGTTTTTTACTTCCAATAACTTCGCAGTTATAACATTCGACCAACGTGGTCATGGAAAATCTGATGGAAAAAGAGGACATATTACCCATTTTAATCAGCTGCTAGAAGGCATTGAAGAATTGGTAGATCGCGCCAATCTTCAATTCAAATTCAAACCAATATTTCTATACGGACACAGTATGGGTGGGAATGTTGCTTTGAACTATGCCCTTAAAAAACCGAGTACCATAAAAGGAGTAATTGCAACTGGGCCTTGGCTAAGATTGGCATTTGAACCACCTGCTATTCAATTAAAGCTGGCTAGTATTATGCGGAATCTGTATCCTGGATTTTCGCAATCTTCTAAACTCAAGGTAGAACACCTTTCGCATGATGAAATGGTAGTGGCTGCATATAAGAAAGACAAATACGTTCATGACCGCATCACAGCTTCTTTTTTCACGAATTTATACTCATCGGGCCTGTATGCATTACAGCATGCAAACGAACTGAAAATCCCTGCGCTTATAATGCATGGTGAAGAAGATAAAATAACTTCCGAGCCTGCATCGGCAGAATTTGCAAAGCGTTCTTCCTTAATGAGCGAATATAAATCCTGGCCGGGCATGTACCACGAAATTCATAATGAACCTGATAATGAGTCTGTTTACGCTTACTCATTACAATGGATTCTTCGAATATTGAATAAATGATACAAGCGAGTTCCCGAATCCCCAAACACACCTTATTGCTCATTGTTGTTGCCGCTTTGGGTTATTTTGTTGACATATACGATTTGATTTTATTCAATGTTGTTAAAAAAGAAAGCTTGCTTGCGCTTGGATTTTCAAATCCCGCAGACATAAAACAAATAAGCGTTTCCTTGTTTAACTGGCAAATGGGAGGAATGTTATTAGGGGGGATTTTATGGGGGATTTTGGGCGATAAAAAAGGACGCTTGAAAGTGCTTTTCGGTTCCATATTATTATACTCTGTAGCCAATGTATTAAATGCGTTTGTGACCGATATTCCATCATATGCCGCCATTCGTTTTATAGCCGGAATAGGTTTAGCTGGCGAATTAGGTGCAGGAATTACCTTGGTTTCGGAAGTAATGAGCAAAGAAAACAGGGGATATGGAACCATGATTATTGTGACGTTCGGAGCTCTGGGCGCTGTGCTTGCAGCATTTGTTGGCGGCGAAGGTGTTGTTATTCGAGATGTTATTTCCTCCTTAACAGGATTGCATATCATGAATTGGCAAGTTGCCTATATTGTTGGTGGCTTTTTAGGACTCCTACTTCTATTATTAAGAATCGGAACCTTGGAGTCGGGAATGTATAAAAAGATGCATGCCGATTCTATGGGTCGAGGGCAGTTTTTGAAACTCTTTTCTAATAGAAAAACGGCTGTCAAATACATGCATTGTATCATCATGGGCTTGCCTGTTTGGTTTGCCGCAGGAGTATTATTCGCTATGGCCGAAGACTTTGCTCAACCATCGGTTTTAAATATTCAAGGAAAAGTGGTGAATGGGCTTGCTGTAATGTACGCATACATTGGACTTTCGGTTGGCGATTTATTAAGCGGCCTTTTAAGTCAGTTTTTAAGGAGTCGGAAAAAAGTCGTGCTCTTTTATTTGTTCTTATCGGCCTGTATGTTGTTCGTTTACCTTTTTGGAGCAGTCGGGCATTCGGCAACCTACTTTTATTTTATTTGCTTTTTAGTAGGTGTGGGCGCTGGATATTGGGCTTTGTTTGTAACAATAGCTGCCGAACAATTTGGAACAAATATCCGAAGTACTGTTGCGTCAACAGCTCCAAATTTTGTTCGTGGGGCAGTTATTCCAATTACAGCATCGATTCATTTTTTTGATAAACACCTTGGTGTTATTGGAAGTGCTATTGTTGTGGGAATGATATGCATCGCACTGGCAATATATTCCATGATGCAATTGAAAGACACGTTCGGAAAAGAACTCGATTATACCGAAACCTTCTGATTTTCGATTTCCAAAACTTCGCCAAACAACGACTGCATAAATCCTTTGATTATGATTTTTCCGTCGGTATTTCCTAACAGCGAATCGGATGCTCGTTCGGGATGTGGCATCATACCAAACACATTTTTCTTGTCATTGCACACACCCGCAATATGATTCATTGATCCATTCGGATTAAATTCATCTCCCGCATGGCCATCTTCATTGCAATACCGAAAAATAATTTGTTCGTTGTCTTGAAGTCGTTTTAATTGATCGAGGTCGGTTGTATAACGACCTTCACCATGAGCAATTGGAATCTTCAACGCCTTTGAAGGATTGAGCGATTGTGTAATTGCATTTGACGAACTTCCAGGAATAACGTGCACATTTTTACAAATAAATCGATGCGAAGTATTGTGTAATAGAGCACCTGGAAGTAAAAGCGATTCGCATAAAATTTGAAATCCATTGCACACGCCAAACACAAAACCTCCATTTCCTGCAAAAGAAATTACCTCATTCATAATTGGCGAAAAACGAGCGATAGCACCCGAACGTAAATAATCGCCGTAAGAGAATCCGCCAGGAAGTATTACCAATTGGGAACCTTGTAAATCCTGCGATTTATGCCATAGTTTATGAACCATAACATTTTCGTATTGGCTCAAAGCGTCAACCATATCTTGATCGCAATTAGAACCGGGAAATACGACAACACCTACTTTAATTTTAGACGACATACGCTGAATTATAAATTACTGAACTGAAGAAAATATAAAACTTGGTTGTAAATAACTGCGGCAAGCAACAACAGAAAAACTAATTCTGCAAGCAATTGATTCTTTAACGAAAGAAAATAATTGGAGATAATGACAGATAATGGAATAGCTAAAAATGAAAGTCCAATCATCGAATTTTTTGAGGCAACCAAATAACTAAGTGCCGCAAATAGAAAAAACCAAACAATGATAGCTAAGAATTTTCGTGCTCTGAGCTTTGAAAAATTATTCAAATCGCGCGAAAAACGCCATAAAGATGCAATAATAATAATCGCAAGAATCGCAGTTAATATGATGTAGGTTCCATTATAAGCGGTGCTAAATTGAACCCTATATAAAGGTTCCAATATGGATTTGATACTATTAACACTCAACATATCAAGCCAAAACAATACCACTCCAAAAAAAACGAAAGGCAATAAAACACCCAAAAAGCTAACCGCCCATTCGCGCATGTTGAAAGGGCGCAAAACAAACAAGGATGCTATGGTTAATGGGAATAGAAAAAGGCAAGGCCAGTAAAACAAAGAAGCTAAACCAATAAAAACGCCCGCATTAAATACTTCGAAAACGGCTGTGTCGGAACGGTAAAAATTGAAAATTGAGTTGAGAAAAACGATGATGAAAAAGTTGGCAAACAACAGTGGATTGAAACTCAGTTGTTCGGGGAAGCAACTCATAAGAACAACATAAAGCAATGCTGGTAAATGAGAGGAGTCTCGCAGTACGCCTTGCTTATTAATGACATTGGTGAGAAAAAATGCTTGCAAAACAACAAACAACAAAGAAATTACAATCAGGGCAAGACGGCTTTTTCTTACAATTTGGAAAGCATAAAGAAAAAGAGGAAAGGCATTTTCGGTATTTATAATTTCCGGTTTCGGCAAAATAAATACCCACATCACCATGAGTACCAATGGTAACATGATAAGATTAATGAAATGCGCAGATCTAAAAAAGTTGATAAACACAGATAATGGAGATTGGAGTCCGGAAAATTATTATTTTCGCAACAAATTTATCATAATCATGGAT
>CALQJV010000161.1 GCA_943330985.1 Chitinophaga pinensis | reverse complement strand
AGATGATCCAATCGAATACCGAAAAGCGCTTGCGAGAAGATCTCAGCGTATAAAAAATTTAGAGATATATGATAATTCCTCGCCTTATTTTCGCTATTGTTTGGCTGAGATTTATTTGCAATGGAGTTTTTTACGTTTTAAGCAAGGAGAGTTGTTAAAAGCAGCCAATGAACTCCAAAAGGCCAATACATTACTTATTGATAATGCCAAAACCCATCCTGGTTTTATATTGAATAAAAAAGGTTTGGCCATTGTCCATATTCTGGCAGGAAGTATTCACGATAATCTCCAATGGATTGCGAATATTGCAGGCATTCATGGAAAATTGATTCAAGGTGAACGCGAAATAAATGAAGTAATAACATTCTGCCGGAAGTCCCCAAGCATCCGTTTTCTTATGCCGGAAATGCTTTTTTTTAAACAGATGCTTAAGATCAATATTATGGATCAGTTGTCATTGCAACCCATTTCTTCAAGTATCGATTCTGTTTATAAAAATGAACCAATCATTCAATACATCGACATTCTTCTAGCTCAAAAAACACAGCAAGCATCTGAAGTAATAAAACGAATTGAAAAATTCCCTTTGCAAAATGATGGAATTTCGTTCTGCTTTTTACATTATTTGAAAGCAGAAGCCTTAATGAACTTGAATCGTCTCGTTGGAAATGGATTTCAACAGTTTTTAAATTGCTCTAAAGGGAAACACTTCAAGCAAGCTGCAATTCGTCGTATTGCTTGGCAATATTTACTTGATGGAAATACGGTTGAATATCAAATCAACATGAAGCGTATTATTGTATTAGGGGATGGGAAAACGGAAGAAGATAAACAGGCTTTTCTCGAAGCAACATCGAATCAAATTCCCGATACTAATTTATTGAGGTCGCGATTGCTTTTTGATGGTGGGGATTTTAAACAGGCAGTAGCTCGGTTATTGGCGCTCCCAATACAAGGGAGAAACTTGGCCTTTATTTCAGAACGGGCTTATCGTTTGGGTAGGTCTTACCAGATGCTTAATAAAAACGAGGAGGCCATTGCTTGGTTTAACATTGCCCTAAAAACCGGGGGTAATTTGTCGGAATATTTTGCAGCATCCGCTGCTTATAATTCAGGAAAGATATTTTTAGAACAAGGCAAATTACAGGATGCAAAAACGATGTTTCTTCGTGTTTCTAAATTCCCCAATCATCCCTACAAAAACAGTCTGGATGCGAAGGCGAAAACTGCATTAAAGAAATTGAATTAAAAACGTGTTCCAACCGAAACAACCACATTGTGGCGGTTCAATGTTAATGAAGCTGGATTTATTTGCTCGCTTTTCGGATAAGGGTAATAATTTTTCTTTTGCTGACTATACACATACGCGATATCAATGAAAAATTCAGACTCTCGGTAACCTCCTCCAAGCGAAAACGATGTAATTCCTTGGTTGTTTTCAGAATTCGAATATGGGTTTCCTAACGATTGAAAACCACCTCTTAAGTACATATCTTGAAAGCGGGCCTCGCCGCCAACACGAAGATTTCCTGAATTAGATAACTTATTTCGGATAGCATCATTTGTTCCATCAAAAACACCTGAATTTTCAATGATTTTGGATCGTGAATAATTCACTGTTTCATAATCAACTGAGAGAATTCCGCGTTTTCCAATGATAAACGCTGCGCTTCCTGTTAATCGAGATGCTTGACGAAGTTTGTAATTGTATGAACCAGATACCTCTCCTGGAGTATGTGTGCCGTTTGAAAGACTCGAAGTTATATCGTAAGAATAATTTGAAGTTACAGAATAATCTAAAGGCACATAAGCAGAAACGCCTAATCTTAAAAAATCGGCAACCCGATAAATCGCACCCACATTTAATGCCACTGAAATGGCTTTATCGTATAATGTTGTAGTGTATACCAAATTGTCGAAACTAGCAATCGTATCTGCATCATCACGCTCGGTATACGTAAATGTATTTTTGAATAAAATACGACGAATGGCAAGAGAAGCTCCGAGATACAAACGGTTGCTGTAATTGCTTGCAAAGGCAATGTTTGTTTCACCAATTCTACCGCGACTTTCTGAAGTGCCACGTTGTGTTACTCCTCCGAATTTAGGTCCTAATATACTGGTATATGTATTAGATGGATCACCTAATGGATCTATTAAATAGGCATTGTATGCTCTGCCTAAATCGGTTGGTAATTTATCTAAACTAAGACCATTGGCAGCGCCTGCCCAAGCATTTACAATGGAACCTGATGGATTTACTCCTCGGAAAGTATAACGTTCAGATAAATTAGTTCGCTTGTTATATCCAATTCCAATCGTTGTTCCCATCCATCCTGTTTTCTTCAAACGGTTTAGGGCAGGGGAGTGCAAAACCAAATGTAAATTGTTGATGTTGAAATTGAATTTACGATCGCTTTCGGAAGTACCATAATAATCTGAATTGCCAGTATAATTGAAAATCGATGGACTGATTACCACTTCCGATTGCCGATATAAGCCCAATCCAGCCGGATTAATTGAAGAGCTCGAGAAATCTCCTCCAACAGCTCCAGTGGCTCCACCCATTCCGAGAGAAAGAGCTGTTCCTCCCGAATTTGTTTGCGAATAACGAACTACATCGTCAATATTTTGGGCAAATACAGTGGACGAAACCAAGGCAATTGCAAGAGATAAAATCGATTTCATACACTTAATTAATGACGAGGTGATGAATGTTTTGAACCGGATGAATTACCAGAACCTGATGAACGTGAATTTCCACTATTGAAAGAACCTCCCGAAGAATTGTGTGATGGAGAACTCGACTGACGAGGAGATTCCATGCGCGGCGATGAATTACTATTATTATGGGAAGGAGCATTGTTTTCGAAACGCGGCGTTGATTTCGGTGCCGATTCATTTCGATTCGAAGGTGCTTGGTAATTGTTGCGCGGTTGCTGCTGATATTGCTGATTATTTCGTGGTGTTTGGTATTGCTGGTTATTGCCAGGTTGTTGATTGTTGCGAGGAGCTTCGTATTGTTGGTTGTTACGAGGTTGTTGGTAATTAATAGGTTGTTGATTGTTGCGAGGTGCTTCGTAGTGTTGGTAATTACTAGGTTGTTGATTGTTACGAGGTGCTTCGTATTGTTGGTTGTTACGAGGTTGTTGATTGTTTCGAGGCGCTTCGTATTGTTGGTAATTGTTACGTGATGGATTTTGATTTGGTTGTACTTGATTGACATCACGTCCCCCTGAATTATTGGAGTTGAATTGAGAATTCTGAGAATTTACGCCTTGTTGATTTCTAGGCATTTCATTGAGTTGTTGCTGTGAGCGAATTGGCGCAGGTTGTTGATCTCTAACAGCAGGAGTTCCTTGAATAGGAGCAATGTTTGCCGGACGATTTATACTTGGTGTATTATCGCTTCTTTCTTTGGGTGGGTTAATTGGTGAACTGCTGTAATTGCTCGATGGTGCAGGTTTGCTGGGTGCATTATCATTCCGAATCACACCACTATTTATTAAATCTTGTTTTCCGGCTTGTGAAGAAACACTTTGTGCTGGCTTTGGAGCGCTTGTATAATTATCTGCAGCACTGTTTTTTCCTGGCGAAGGCTTTACTGTTTCTTGTTGATTTTTTACAGGAGCTGCACCTTGAACAGGAGCTGCTGTGAAATTATCTGCTTTTCCAGGTTGAACAGCCGGTTCAACTTTGCCTGGCATTGTCTGACCTTTTACAGGTGCCGATCCTTGAATTGGAGCTGCAGTGAAATTATCTGCTTTTCCAGGTTGCGCAGTCGGTTCAACTTTATCGGGTGTTACTTGGCCTTTTACCGGAGTAGAAACTACTCCAGTAGGATTTACTGAATTGTTAATAGGTTCTTTTACAGGCTTTACAGGAGCATTTTGAAGATTTGTAGGGTTTTTACCTGGGTTGATAGGTTCTTTTACACTTGCAGAACTAGCCGAAACGCTTTGACCAATTCCTTTTCCGAAAACTCCTGAAATATTATCATCCGATTTATAAAAAGTTCCTCCGCCAGCTCCTGGTGTATTCGGACCGTAATTGTTAACCGTCTGAACATAGGTGTTATTATCGTAACTGTTATAGTAAATCGGGGTGTTCATCATGTTATTATACATGTACATATTTGAACATCCATACATCGAATTCATACCATAATATCCCCAAGGATTGTAACCCCAAGGGTTGTATCCGAATGGCGATGACCAAGGATT
>CALQJV010000160.1 GCA_943330985.1 Chitinophaga pinensis | reverse complement strand
TGTCGTATTTCCAAGTGGGGTAATGGCTCCTGTTCCAGTAATAACAACGCGTTCCATAATTCTGAATTTTATTGATTGATTAAATCGGAATGTAAAAATGTAAAATTTGGCTGAGCTGCCAAGTCGAGATAAGGATAAGTTACTTTCGAAAGATAGAGTCCTTGCGGATGTGCCGGGATAATCATGGGGGCAGATTCGCGTTTGTGGAAATAACTTTCGAATTCCTCAACGCTCAATTCACCTCTTCCAATTTCCAAGAATTTCCCAACGAGGATGCGGATCATACTTCCTAAAAAACGATTAGAAGAAATGCGGAAACACAATTTATTCCCTGATTTATTTCGAATCAATTCGGAAGAACTAACATGGCAAATGGTGTGTTCGTATTTTTCGGGCGAACGGCAAAATGCGAAGTAATCGTTATAGTTTACAAGCAATGCAGCCGCTCGTTGCATCGCATCAATATCGAGATTTTCGTCGCGGTAATACGAACTGAATTTGACCAAAAAGGGATCTTTGTAGAAATGCAAAAAGTAATCGTACGAACGTTGAATGGCATCAAAACGCGCATGCCGATTATCATCCATTAGGATAATATCAAACACCGCAATATCATCGGGTAGCGTGTGGTTTAAGCGAAATTTTAAATCAAACTCCCAATCCGATTTTACATCGCAATGAAAGAAATATTGGGAGGCATGCACTTGAGCATCAGTTCTTCCACAACCATTCACTATTATGGGTTCTTTCAGGATTTTACTTAAGGATGCTTCCAAAACTTCCTGCACACTAGTTACTGCAGGTTGCCTCTGCCAACCTCGGTAATTTATTCCATGATATCCTATGTGAAAGAAGTAACGCACGTTGCAAATGTAAGGCTGATTTTATTCAACTTCGGTAAAGAAATTCCACAGAAATTCTTACATAAAAAGATGATGTTGATTGTCAAGTTCTTTCCTTGTTTCTTTGTGCATTCGGTCGCGAAGCATGGGTGATTTTTCTTAGGCAATTTAGTCGCTAAACATTGAATTGTATATCTGAGCCTAGCTGTTTTCATAACTTCTGTTGCATGCATAAAAATCAAGACTAAAATAGGTATTCATTAATACTTTTAAAGTGTATAACGTCAGAATGTTGAACAGCTATGCGCTTCATCATTAATAACCTTGTGTGATTTCTAAAAAGAAAAATGATGCAAATCGTTAACCCAATTAAAATACCACGTATTATCCTTTTTCTTTTCATATTTTCAGAAGAGATTGAGTTTAATTTTCAGGAAGTTATGTTCTTAAGACCAATTAGCAAATATATAGGTCGGGTTCAATATTAATTATAACGTGTTATCCGTTAGGAGCATGAGGAGCAGAAGATTTTGATTTGTAAGGAAATTAAATGTGTTCAAGTAACGGCAATAAAAAAATTAGTCGGTTTTTTATTCATTCTTATTTTTTATTTCACGGCCTTTCTGAATATCAATTGCGTCTCTTATATTTTGTATTTCTTTGTTAGAATAAAAAAAGTATTTAGCGAAAGAATCTCTTTCTGCTGGAGTAAGCTTCTTGCACCATTCAAGTAAATCGTCTTGACTATCTTTTTCCACATTATTAATTAACGTAGGTTTGGAATAGGCACTTACCTCTCTTCTATTTGTTTTGCAGCCTAGTAGAAGTAAGAGAATTAAAAAACTATTTTTCATTTTAAAGAAAATTGAACAGCGTTTGAAAAATAGCCCATGCTTCTAACGTTCTCCATTTGGAAATTCCGAATAATGAAACTAACAGTTTCATTTATATTATATGCTAATACATAATTAAATCTGCCTTCATTGGATTCGGCATCAACATTTAAATGGGATTTTGTTGGTGTAATATTAACAATGCTATATAATGATTCCACTCCTAATGTATTGGTGAATTTCATGCTCATTTTATTCAAATCAAATACATAATTCACTTTCACATCCCAATTACCTAAATATGTCAAGGAATCACTTTCAATAGAGCTATGCTATGAGAGGTTTTCTGAAGGACTATATTTTGTCATTTTGTCAATATTAACTTCAATAATCTTTGAGTTAACATCCAAAGAAATTAGAATTATAAAAGAAAAATGGATCGTTTTCATGCCCTTTATTACGATGTATTTATTGGATTATTGTTCAGGATAAAAAATAGAGATTTATCTTTAATGAGCATCTTTGATTTGTCATGGAATTGTTAAAACAGTTCCTAACTCAGAACACATGTTTTAATAAATTCAGAATATGTGATTTGATGATTGCAAAGTCTTTAAAGCTTATTGCATTGAAGTATGAATGATTGGTATAAATAAATTGTTAAATGAAATAATATTACTTCCCATAGCGTTTAAATTTTAAATTCTTGCATATTATGAAAACATTTTTTTATCGGCGTATTATTGATTTTAAATCGTGTTAAATCGCATAGGAGAATGACCATGCCAATTAGACAAGATAAAAATAAACTCATACCGAAGGCGAGCATTGTGGTGAAATTAGAAATCACTCGAATTGATTCCTCCAAGAAAATGGTAGGTTCTTTCTTATTATTAGAATAAAATTTCGTGTTGATATGGTAACCCGAGTAGTATCAAGTATGCTTGAATTTAATCCTAATAGATTTGATTAATTAGATTTTTCTTTAACGGTATTATCAATATTCGTTAATTCATCATTTAATATCTTATTATTTAGCCACTTATATAATTTCAGGATCGTTTCTCAATTCTTCTGAAGCAAATTCTCATGAAATAAATCTATGCCATAAATCAAGTGAATTTCAACTTGTAATCAAATACACCAAAAACTCTAATGTTAATATGCACTAGTAACTGGGATATTCTCAGAATCTTCTCCCATCTAAAATTTAATTAGTTACAACTGGTTCCATCTGAAAAATGAACTTTTGTTATTTTAACAAACACTTTCGATGCTCCTTTAACACGTTGCGAGCGAACTAGCGTTTTTGTAAATCCCATGGCTATGGGGTCTACAGTACTTGTTGAATTGAATGAAGATTTGTCTTCAAATACAAGATCATCAGCATTATTGTAATAATACACATTCCAATAAATTCCATCAACCGTTTTTCTTGAGTTGTTTTTGAACTCGACACTATATCCTCCCAGATAACCAAAGCTAGTAACTTTTGATATGTCATTAACTTCTACTTTACACAAACCTTTGTTTGACTGTGCTCTTGCAGAATTTACTAATAAAATAATCATGGTAATAAAAAATATCTTTTTCATGTATTCTTGTTTTTAAATTTTACATTATGGTTTTTGAATTCTCTTTTTTTTATGGTCGAAAATTACATATTATTTTTATTTTGACATGCAGTTGATTTATTTTTTGTGCGCTTTTTTAGTATAACTTATACTGATGTTAAACAAATTAATCAAACTTTGTTTTTAAATGCTAATTAAAAGAAATTAATTTCAACTATTTTAACATTCCGGAAAATTTATTGGGCTATATGCTAAGTTTGTATTTTTGTCAAATTATTACAAACATATGAAATTAATAATTCTAATAAATCCCGAAAAAGCGCAAGAGGTTTTTCAAAATAACTATTTGAAAGACTCTAATTAATACATCAAAGGCGCCAATGAACTGCAAGTGAATGCTGAAATATTTTTAATAAACGTGTTGGATATCTCTAATGTGTTTTGGGAGCGGAATACGAAATTCCACAAGAGGAATATAGCAAGAACATATTTTCTCAGGACCAATGTTTTCGTTGCCATCATGGAATTTAGAATCGGCTATATCGTGAAATAATGCAGCAAGTTCAACCGTAAACAAATCGACATTTTCTTTGGCCGCAATTTTTTTGGCGTTTTTCCAAACCCGTTCAATGTGACTCCAATCGTGGCCAGCTTCTGCCTGTGCGAGTTCGGTTTTGACAAATTCGCAAGTTTGAAGAATAATGATTTGTTTATCCATTGTTCAATTTAATCAAGTAAAATCCCATTCAATTTCATCAACAATGTCGCATTATTCGATGTCGAACAGCCCGATTTTAACGTGTAATCGAAGCTTAATTCATTGCCAATAATTTCAGAATCGAAATGGTAATTTTTAATTTTTCCGGAATGTTCAATTTCCAAATTACTCAATGCTGCATCGTGGCTTGCCAGAATTCCCAATGCATTTAAGGTAATCAGGTTTTTAATAATACCGATGGTTCCAGCTTGTTTGTCGCCAGCGTTTG
>CALQJV010000159.1 GCA_943330985.1 Chitinophaga pinensis | reverse complement strand
ACCTTCCGCTCTAACGACAACTCACAGTTCTATTTGAGTAATAGTCAAGCTCAAGGAGGTACAAGCACTTCAACAATTCTGAAGTCACCAGTTATGAGTTCTATTGGTTATTCTAATTTGCAATTGGACTTCTTCCATTATTTCAACTTTAGAAATTCAGGAGATGCAGCAACTGTTCAGTTATCCACAAACAATTCAACTTGGACAACCGTTGCGACCTACAATACTGCAACAATAGGAGCTTCTAATGGATTTGTAAATGCGGTAATAAACTTGGACAGCTACATTGGATATCCAAGTTTATATGTTCGTTTCCAATACACAGCATCGGCTGACCGTTACTGGGCTATTGATAACGTAACTATTTCTGGAACATCAACCAATTACTTATACAATTGGGAATCTTCTCCAGCAGGTTATACAGCTGCAGCGCAAAATCCAACAAATGTTCTTACTCACGATAGCCGTTTCTTCGTATCGAGAGCAACAAATATGTTTGGATGTGCGATTCCATCTACTCCGGTTCCTGTAACTGTTAATCCATTACCAATCGACAATGCTGGATTCGATAAAGACATTTGTGGAAGCGGAAGTGTTGAAATAGGAACGCTAGCAGTAGCAGGAAGTACATTCAGCTGGACACCTGCAAGCAGCTTGAGCAATGCAACTGTATCGAACCCATTTGCTAGTCCTACTTCTACTTCGGTTTACACGCTTACTGAAACCATTATTGCTACAGGTTGTCAAGCTTCAAATACGATGACTGTTAACTTTAACATTCAGCCTGTTATCTCGGCTACAACACCTGGTTCAAGATGTAATACTGGTGTGGTATCGTTGCAAGCGGTATCTTCTACTGGAATTGTAAAATGGTTTGCAACACCAACTAGTACAACGGTATTGGCAACAGGAAACACGTTCAATACACCTTCTTTGTCTGCAACTACCACATATTATGCTGAAGCTTCTTCTGCAACTTGCCCTGCAATTGGAAGAACTGCTGTAAATGCAATTATTAGTACTGCACCTTCCATTGTTTCTCAATCAACATTAGGAGCAACATACAGCCAGAATGTTACTGCCAATAACCTTAGCGTAACACCAACTGCTGGATCAGGAACAATTGCAAGCTACCAATGGTTTAGCAATACAACTGCTAGCTCAACAGGAGGAACATCGCTATTTGGCGCTACCGATTCTACGTATGTACCTTCTACTGCGGGCGTTGGAATATTATACTACTACTGTGTTGTAACAAACAGCTACGGATGTTCAGTAAACAGTGCTATTTCGGGTGCTATAGTAACATTGTTAACACCATCTATTGTAAGTGTAACAGGATCGACTCCAGCAGTAGCTAATCAATTACCATCTTCAGGTTACCGTGGTCAGCGAATCACAATTAACGGAGCTAATTATGCATCCAATGCAACAGTAAGCTTCAATGGTCTTGTAGCTACATCCGTAACGTTTGTAAGTTCGAATCAACTAACTGCAGTTGTGAATAATGTTGGACCTAATTCTACGGGGAATATCATTGTTACCAATCCTTCAAATGGAGCATTTACAACTTCAGCCTTCAACTTCATTGGATACATTACCTCTGGTTTAAGTACCGATTGGAGTTCGAATGCTACGTGGTTGGGTAACTTAACTCCTGCAACTGGCTCTGATGCTACTATTGCCAATGCAAACACATGCAACTCGGCTGTAACCAATGCAATGAATCTTGTTACAATTAATTCAGGAGCAAGCTTAACATTTGGTTCTGTAAATTCTGACTTAACTGCTACCAATGTGGTGAACAATGGTTCAATGATTTGGACTAATTCGGGAACATTAACAATTGGCAATACATTAATCCTTGATCCAGCTGCTGTATTTACTGCTGCAAATGGAAATGTAGTTTACAATAAAAATGGAGATCAACAATTGTTTAGTGGGCAGAGTTTGGTTACTTTCAACAACGTAACACTATCTGGTTCAGGCAATAAAACATTGCCACTTGATGCCGATATTGTTACAAAGAACCTTATTGTAAATGCAGGATCTACCTTTAACCTTTCGACAAGCGATTCTGAAGTTAAAATTAAAGGAGATTTAACACTGAATGGTGGTATGAACCCAGGAACCAGCGATTTCCATTTCATCGGAACGGTTGATCAAAATATCTCTTTATCTGGAACAGGAACGATCTTATTCAGTACAATTCGTGTACAAAAATCGGGTGGTGTTTTATTATTGAATGACAATGTTCAAATCCAAGATTCATTGACAATGATTCAAGGAAATATCAATACTCAAGGCAATTTGCTTGAAATTGGAAAAGACTTGACTCAAAGAGGTACAATTGCTTACACAAGCGGAATGATTCAAGGAAAACTCCGCAGATGGTATGCTGCTTCAACGAACAGTGGCAATGCAAGTGGTTTATTCCCTATGGGGCAATATGTGAACAATGCTTGGAAAAATCGTAATGTATTGTTAGAATACAGTGTTGCACCAACAACTGGAGGTCATTTAACGGTTGAATTCATGGCTATTCCGATGATAAACGGAGCATTGGGTACTCAAAATTTCATCACCTCTGCGAATACAGGTGGAGCAGGATTCCAAGTATCAAACTTCTCGAACGATGGTTATTGGAAAATTGACAATCTAACAAGCACGTTGATTGATGGATCATACACGATTGCTTTATCAGGGGAAGGATTCTCTATGCCAAACGGATTAAGTCAAGTAACACTTGTGAAACGTGTTGGTGGAGGTGACTGGTTCTGTCCAGGTACTCACCTTGCTCCTACTGGAACTGTAGGTTTACCAACATTGCGTCGTTCAGGTGTAAGTGGTTTCTCTAACTTCGGATTTGCCGGTGGACCAAGCAATGCGCTTCCTATTACATTGGTTAATTTCGATGGAATATGTGATGGTTCAAAAGTGAACTTATCATGGACAACTGCTTCTGAATCGAATAACAAGATGTTCATATTAGAAGTAAGTAACGATGCGAAGACTTGGTCAACAGTTGAAACTGTATTGGGTGCAGGTAATAGCAATACACTTCGCAACTATTCATTGTCAGTTAACTCTATCTATTCAAACGGAAGTTACTATCGCCTAACGCAAGTTGATTACAATGGTGATTCTGAAACATTCAATCCTATCTATGTGAATTGCGATAAACAAATTAGCAATGAAGTTAGCATCTATCCAAATCCTGCTTACGAAGTTTCCAACTTGGATATCAAAGCTTCCGAAGACATGGACATTCAGTTAACATTGTTTAGTTCTACTGGTCAAATTTTATTGTCTCAGAAGACAGCACTTAAGAAAGGAAACAATATTATCACATTGGATATTGCTAACCTAACTCCGGGAATGTATCATGTAAATATTATAAACGATAAGAAAATTGAATTCTCAGGAAGTCGATCAATTATCAAACGATAATACCTAACTCTTAAAAAAAAATCCCAACAGTATTCAATATACTGTTGGGATTTTTTTTTGAGAAAGAAAATGGAGGATTGGGATTTACTTCTTAATAAAACTTAAGCAATATGATCATCATCGCGATGAAAGCGAAAGCCCAAACGTTTGCCAGTTATGGCCTTGATGCTTTGTGCATTTTCGTTAATTTGACTGAATGTTGTTTCCTGAACTGTTTCGTAAGGCGGCATCAGTAAATCGAAATTGAGGCAATACAAAATAGCCGATTGAATAACCGCTTCGATACGTTCTTCGGAGATTATATCCGTAGAGAAATTGTTGTATAAAAACCCCATCTGACGTTTTCCTTCCACCATGAAATGGCTGTCTTTATTGATAAAGAATCTACCAATTAAATAGCCAACATCATTTACCCGTTTGTGTTGAATGGAATCGGAAAGGAAATTGTAAATATTGATTAATCCACAATAGGCGCGCGAATGCTCTTCTTGCACATAAGATAAATTCCAAATTTTATGCTGAGGATCGAAAAGAAAAACATTGGTATGCATCTCAAAAACCAAGACATCACCTGCAGTCCGAATTTGAATGGAGAAAGTCGAATTTTCACTGTATTCAATCAGTATGCGCTTATCGTGTTCGTGAATTTCGCTTTGCAATTTTATTGCAACATCCTGAAGAATGGTTTTAAACTGTTCGAAAACATCCAAGTTTAAACGATAGATATCTTGCTTAAGCGAAGATTTCTCCTTCAGTGTTTGAATGATTAATTCTTTAGCGTTTGGCATTTTCAACAATTAATAAGCTCTTGCAAATATTACACGTTGGGT
>CALQJV010000158.1 GCA_943330985.1 Chitinophaga pinensis | reverse complement strand
TTAAATGTCATTCAACCGGAATTGGATTTATTTACTGAAGGGGTTTTAAGCATTGAAATATTTCGATTAGCCATTGGCTTCAAAGACATGTTAAACGCTCCCGTTGATTGGAAATCGGAGAAGGGTAAAGAAATGCTTAAAGCACAAAAGGAACGTATTCAAGCTCATTTTAAAGATTATGATGCGGCATTGGATCGGGAAATTATGACAGCGATGTTATTTAGCTATTATCAAAATTCGAAAGAGGCAATTTCTCCAGAATTAATTCCTGGATTAAACAGAGGAATTACATCTGTCGATTTAAATTTAATGACCTCACTTATTTATTATGGAAGCAATATGGACGATGAAAGCAGTTTGTTGGCTTTTATTGAAAATCCAGATTCCTCCGCAATTTCAAAGATTCTAAAAGATCCTGCATATACACTTTCTGTTTTTTATTTCGATTATTACCGGAATAACTTAATGAAACAATACAACAGCATAATGTCTAATCTTATTCCATTAAATAGAACATATGTGAAAGCGCAACGAGAAGTTTTACCAGAGAAAAAGTATTATCCTGACGCGAATCAATCCTTGCGTGTTGCTTTTGGAAAAGCTGAAGGATATTCAACTTCTGATGGTGTGAAAAACAAATGGTTCACTACTTCGGATGGCATATTGCAAAAAAATAATTCAGGAAATTCAGATTACGAAATCCCATCGCGCCTTAAGGAACTTCTTGAGAAAAAAGATTTTGGTCCCTATGCCGATAAAGATGGAAAACTACATACCTGCTTTGCGGCATCCAATCATACAACCGGTGGCAATTCTGGAAGTCCCGTTTTTAATGCGAAGGGTCAACTTATTGGAACGAACTTCGATCGCAATTGGGAAGGTACAATGAGCGATGTGTATTACGACATCAATCAAGTGCGGAATATTACCGCTGATATTCGTTATACCTTATTCATCATTGACAAGTTTGCTGGAGCAGGTCATTTGGTAAAAGAAATGAGTTTGGTTAAGTAAATTAGGTTAGTTGTTTTTACAAGGAATCGACAGAACTTATTAGATAAAACGAAATTTCTTGGTAGGAAATCTCTCCCTTGAAATAGTCATAAATGGCTTTCCGTTTTCCCTGATGATGGTATTCGTAAAACATAGGATCTAGTTTTTTACGTTTTTCTTCGCTTAAAAACACCAATTTATTAAACGGATAATTGTTGCGATACAAAACCTCGGCATGTTGGTAAATATTGCCTTGACTCAGATTTCGAAAGTCTGCTATTTCATCGACAGATTTTCCTTCTCTAAGCAAGAGCCAGGTCAGTAATACACTCTCTTTGGGTAGACTTATTTCTTGATTTCTATACCAACGCGATAATTCTAGAAAAAAAGTTCGTCCATATTTCCGAAATTTAGTTTCACTCATCCCAATCACTTCTATAATGGAATACAACGCTGTTGGCTGAATGGAGAGCATTTCGTTTAAGGTTCTGTCGGAGAAAATAATGTAAGCAGGTTTTCTTTCTTGCTTAGCCAATATACTGCGCGTGTTTTTCAAATGTTCCCACAATGCCTTTTTTGAGTAGGAGTGTTCTTCACAGTCATACACAACGTGTAAATGATTTTTCTGCTTTAAACAATTGTCGCAATTGCCACAATTTCCTGAATGTGATTCTTGGAAATAGTGTAAAAGCAATTTTCTTCTGCACGTTTTACTCTCTACAAACTCCTTAAGAAGTCCCAGTTTTTGAAGATTAAGCTGAATCTGCCCACTTTGTAATGCATACTTTCTTTGCAAACTAAAATCACTTTTTGAGAAATATAGTTGAGTTTCGGAGGGCATTCCATCTCTTCCTGCTCGACCAATTTCCTGGTAATAACTTTCTAGACTATTGGGTAAATTATAATGAATGACAAAGCGAACATCCGATTTGTCGATTCCCATTCCAAAAGCAATGGTGGCGCATATCACGTTAGTTCTATCGTGAATGAAATTGTCTTGAACACGAACACGATATTGATACTCCATTCCTGCATGATAATGCTCACTCAAAATGCCTTGGTTTCTTAAATACCGTGATAAATCTTCGGTTTTTTGTCGACTGCTGCAATAAATGATTCCACTTTGGTTTTTACGTTTCTGAATAAAACGTGCAATCTCTAAATCTTTCACTTCTTTCTTTATTTCACCTCGAATTACCAAGGAAAGATTCGGTCGATCGAACGAAGCAATAAATTGTTGAACATCCTTTAAATTGAGTTGTTTGACGATGTCTTCGCGCGTGCTAGCATCGGCTGTTGCCGTAAGTGCAATGATTGGTATGTGTGGAAATTTGCTTTTAAGCGATAGTAAATTAGTGTATTCGGGACGAAAATCGTGACCCCAGTTGGAAATACAATGCGCCTCATCGATTGCGAACAAGGACCATTCGATATCGAATAAGTACTTATTTAATAGGGTATGTAAACGTTCTGGTGAAACATACAGAAGTTTCATTGTCCCGTTTCGACATGCTTCAAAAATGTGCACTTCTTCATCGACCGATGTTGAACTATTCCATGTAGCCGCTTCAATTCCATTGGCACAAAGGGCATCCACTTGATCTTTCATCAAAGAAAGTAATGGCGAAACCACCAATGCAGTTCCCGATTTCATCAATGCAGGAACCTGAAAACATAAGGACTTGCCTCCACCAGTGGGCATCAATACCAAACAATCGCGATTGGAGCAGATACGTTCAATAATATCTTCCTGCAAAGGGCGAAAACTCGAATAACCGAAATAGCTGTGTAATACAGATTGGGCTGAAATAGTGGGTTGGATAGCAATCATCTTCATAGATTAAACAATGAGGAACGATGTATCCGGAACGAATTGCAATATTCTAATATTTACTGCTTAAGAAAATACAGCAATCGAAACAAATTTTAGGGCAAAAGAGGAATTGCGAATTATCAATTACGAATTATCAATTACGAATTACGAATTACGAATTACGCAAATCTTCCGTCGACCATCACCAAACGACGGTTGGCCATTTCGGCGAGTTCTTCGTTGTGGGTCACAATGACAATGGTTTGACCGAGTTCTTTCTGTAATTCAAAAAAGAGTTCGTGTAATTCGCGAGCGTTTTTTGAATCGAGGTTTCCACTAGGTTCATCGGCGAGAAGAATTTTAGGTTTGTTCATCAAGGCTCTAGCAACGGCAACACGTTGTTGTTCACCACCCGAAAGTGTTCCCGGTTTGGCATGCATACGATCGGTTAATCGAAGGCGCTCCAATAATTCTTTGGCTCGTTGTTCCAATTCGGCTTTGGGTTTTCCAGCGATCATACCCGGAATCATCACATTTTCGATGGATGTAAATTCCGGCAAGAGTTGATGAAATTGAAAAATAAATCCTATGTGTTGGTTCCGAAATGCCGAGAGTTTGCTATCATTCAACACCATTGGATTCTCGCCATCAAAATCGATTTCTCCGGAATCGGGTCGTTCCAATGTTCCTAAAATTTGCAATAAAGTGGTTTTTCCTGCACCCGATGAACCAACAATGGAAACAACTTCTCCGCGCTGAATATCCAAATCGACACCTTTCAAAACCTGAAGTTTGCCAAATGATTTCGTAATTGATTTTGCCTTAATCATGAATGAATACAATGAAAATAATTGATTTAAATCCTGCTTTAAAGGAATTGTATTTTCGGCTAATTTAGGTTTTGTATTGCACGCTCGAAAGTAAATAAATTGGAATTGTAATCATTTCAATTTCCTGTAGTATCATGAAATAAAAACTACTACTTTTGCCCCAAATTCAAGTCGAAATGAATATTCACGAATATCAGGGAAAATCGATATTAAAACGCTTTGGCGTTGCTATTCAGGAGGGTATTGTTGCCGAAACTCCTGAACAAGCGGTTGAGGCCGCAAAACAATTGCAAGAACAAACTGGTACCAGTTGGTGGGTTGTAAAAGCGCAGGTTCATGCGGGTGGTCGTGGAAAAGGTGGAGGTGTTAAACTTGCCAAAAATCTGGATGAAGTGAAAGAAATTTCTTCAAAGATATTGGGAATGACGCTTGTAACGCCTCAAACAGGGCCAGAAGGAAAGTTCGTTCGTAAAGTGCTTATCGCACAGGATGTATATTATCCAGGTCCAGAAAAAACTGAAGAGTTTTACATGAGTGTATTGCTCGATCGTCAAACAGGTCGTAACATCATTATTTATACAACCGAAGGAGGAATGGATATTGAGGAAGTTGCTCATGCTACTCCTGAAAAAATTCTTCGTGAAGAAATCGACCCACGTGTTGGTTTACAAGGTTTTCAAGCACGAAAAATTGC
>CALQJV010000157.1 GCA_943330985.1 Chitinophaga pinensis | reverse complement strand
CAGTTATTTATTTTATTTTGCCCTTTTTGCGTTCTTCTCTTTCGGAACTTTTCAAAACAAAACACGCAACATCGTATCAGGTATTTCGATAAATCTATTTTCATGGATGCTGTATTTTCTGCCACTCCTTTTAACGTCTATGTATTACGAAGGCCAACAAAGTGCATACAACGAATTGGTTAATCCAGCTTATAGTTTCGATTATGAAACCATGAAATTGCATCTCTTTTACGCTGAAATCATCGGACTCATTATTTTTATAATCGCTATTCCAACTTTGCTTCATCGTTTCTACCGCCGCTGGTATGCGCTTCCCGAAGAATGATGAAAATAATTTATGTATCTCGTAATAGGTAATCCGTAATTCGTAATTAATAATCCGTAATTCATAACTCGTAATTCGTAATTGATAATCCATAATTGATAATTCGTAATTGACCATCTTCGATACTCCTATAACTGCATTTCAAGGTCTCGCTCCTAAGAAGATCATACTTCTGAAGAAAGACTGTGAAATAGAAACCTTTGGCGATCTGCTTAATTGGTTTCCCTTTCGCTATGTGGATCGAACACGATTTTACCCGATTAATGAAGTTTCAGAAGATTTGCCCTTGGTTCAAATTATTGGACGATTAGAAAGCATTAAAATGCAAGGTTCTGGGAAAGGCAAAGAACGTTTAACCGCCATCTTACGCGATACAACTGGGACGATTGAATTGGTTTGGTTTCAGGGAATAAAATTCGTTCAAGATAAAATTCGACCTGGAATTGATGTGATTGTTTTTGGAAAACCAACTCAATTCAATAATTCATTGAATATGGCGCATCCCGAAGTGGAAGTTTACAGCGCCGAAAAAGCTGCCCTTGCCCCTCGATTGCAGCCGGTTTATAACAGCTCCGAAGCCATGAAACGGGCTTGGTTGGATAGTAAAGGGCAAGCACAAATTATTCAACAATTGCTTCAACGCATCGGGAATCAAATTGAAGAAACATTGCCCGAATACCTTATCAAACAACATCATTTAATATCGCTCAAACAGGCATATCAATTTATTCATCAGCCCAATAATGCAGAGGAGTTAAAAGCCGCCGAAACACGCTTGAAGTTTGAAGAATTGTTCTTTCTGCAATTGCGTTTGATTCGTCAGAATCGCATCAACAAACAATTATTAAAGGGATTCCCATTCGAGATTATTGGCGAAACATTCAACAATTTCTATCACAATCATCTGCCATTTCAATTGACGGGAGCACAAAAAAAGGTGCTCAAAGAAATCCGAGCAGATGTTGCCAAACCCATTCAAATGAATCGATTGGTGCAAGGCGATGTGGGAAGTGGAAAAACCATTGTGGCGTTTATGAGTATGCTCATGGCTATCGACAATGGTTTCCAAGCATGCTTGATGGCTCCAACGGAAATCTTAGCGCAACAACACTTTTCAGGTTTAAGCGAACTGGCTGAGAAGATTGGAGTCAAAATTCGCTTGCTCACGGGTTCAACAAAGAAGAAAGATCGAACCATTCTTCATCAAGAACTTGAAAGCGGGGAATTGCATATTGTGGTTGGAACACATGCGCTACTTGAAGATAAAGTACTTTTCAAAAATTTGGGTTTTATAGTTATAGATGAACAGCATCGGTTTGGTGTGGCGCAACGTGCAAGACTTTGGGCAAAAAACTCGCTTCCTCCGCATGTACTTATCATGACGGCAACACCCATTCCGAGAACACTAGCCATGACCCTGTATGGCGATTTGGATATTTCCATCATCGATGAATTACCTCCGGGTAGAAAACCCATTGTGACCAAACATCAGTTCGATAAAGACCGTCCGGTTGTGCTCAATTTTATTAAAGAGCAGATTCACCTTGGCCGACAAATTTATGTGGTGTATCCGCTTATTGAAGAAAGCGAACAACTCGACTACAAAAATTTAATGGATGGGTACAATCATTTGCAAGATTGGTTTCCTAGTCCGCAATACCAGTTAAGTATTGTCCATGGTCGATTAAAATCGGCGGATAAAGAATTTGAAATGCAGCGTTTCATCAAGAAACAAACGCAAATCATGGTTGCAACTACAGTAATTGAGGTTGGAGTGAATGTCCCGAATGCATCGGTCATGATTATAGAAAGTGCTGAACGTTTTGGTTTGTCGCAATTGCATCAGTTGCGCGGTCGAGTAGGGCGGGGCGCCGATCAATCGTATTGTTTGTTGATGTCGGGATTCAAACTGAGTACCGAAGCGAAAATCCGTTTGGAAACAATGGTTCGGACCAACGACGGATTTGAAATTGCGGAAGTCGATTTGGAATTACGTGGCCCAGGCGATTTACAAGGAACCCAACAAAGTGGCGATTTGGATTTGAACATCGCCGATATCAGTAAAGACAATCAATTGCTTGTGTATTGTCGTCAATTAGCGCAATCACTTTTAGATAAAGATCCGGATTTGCAATTGGAAGAGAATCAAAAGCTCAATGTGCAATTGAGAGTTTTAGAGAAACGGAAGATGGATTGGGGAAGGATTTCCTAATTAAATAATCTTCGTCGTTATCCAAATTCAGCCAATAAAAAAACGCCTGTCTCGATGAAGAAACAGGCGTCTAAAAATGTTAGATTTTAATTACGATAACTGAGCAGAAGCACGTTTACGCGTATTTTCGTCCAAATGGATTTTACGAATACGTAAAGCGTTTGGAGTAATTTCTACATACTCATCTTTCTGGATGTATTCCATCGACTCTTCCAAAGAAAATTTAATGGCCGGAGCAATGCGCATTTTATCATCCGATCCGGAAGCACGCATGTTCGTTAATTTCTTTTCTTGGGTGATGTTCACCACCATATCGCCTGCTTTGTTTTGTTCGCCGATAATCATACCTGTGTAAACATCCTCACCTGGATCAACGAAGAAATACCCACGATCTTGCAATTTGTCAATCGCATACGCAATGGATTTACCCGGATCTTTAGCAATGATAACTCCATTCGTACGTTGAGGAATATCTCCTTTCCATGGCTCGTAATCTTTGAAACGATGCGCTACAATTGCTTCACCAGCAGATGCCGTAAGCAAGTGGTTACGAAGACCAATAATTCCGCGTGCAGGAATTTCAAATTCCAAATGCTGCATGTCGCCTTTCGGTTCCATTACACGCAAATCACCTTTACGTTGGCTCACCAACTCGATTACTTTCCCTGAAAATTCTTCCGGAACATCAATCGTTAAAACTTCTACTGGCTCGTGCTTAACTCCATCAACTTCTTTGATGATAACCTGCGGCTGTCCAACTTGCAATTCATATCCTTCGCGACGCATGGTCTCGATTAGTATAGAAAGATGCAGAATTCCACGACCATAAACCAAGAATGAATCGGCCGAATTTGTTGGCTGAACGCGAAGTGCAAGGTTTTTTTCTAATTCTTTATCTAAACGTTCTTTTAAATGTCGCGATGTTACAAACTTACCATCCTTACCATAAAAAGGCGAGTTGTTGATGGTAAATAACATACTCATTGTTGGCTCATCCACGTCAATGGGAACAAGACCTTCCGGGTTTTCGAAATCAGCAATGGTATCGCCAATTTCAAATCCCTCAATTCCCGTTAATGCACAAATATCGCCGGCAACAACAGATTCAACTTTGGCTTTACCCAAACCTTCGAATGTATAAAGTTCGCGGATACGAGATTTTACAACAGAACCATCGCGCTTTACAAGGCTAACGGGCATGTTCTCTTTCAATTCACCACGAAGTAAACGACCTACACAGATTCTTCCAATGTAAGTGGAGAAATCGAGAGAAGTAATCATCATTTGAGGTGTGCCTGCAGGTTGCAATGGAGCAGGAATTTCAGATACGATTGTATCTAACAAATATTCAAATCCGTCGGTTGGAGTTTTGTAATCTGGTCCCATCCAACCCATTTTAGAAGAACCGAAAACCGTTTTAAATTCCAACTGTTCTTCGGTAGCATCTAGGTTAAAGAACAATTCAAAAACCGCATCATGAACTTCATCCGGGCGGCAATTTGGCTTATCCACTTTATTAATAATTACAATAGGTTTCAAACCTAATGCAAGTGCTTTTTGAAGTACGAAACGCGTTTGAGGCATTGGACCTTCAAAAGCATCAACCAACAATAATACACCATCAGCCATATTCAATACTCGTTCTACTTCTCCGCCAAAGTCGGCGTGGCCCGGAGTATCGATGATGTTAATTTTTACATCCTTGTAACGAACAGAAACGTTCTTGGAAAGGATCGTAATCCCTCTTTCGCGTTCCAAATCGTTGTTGTCGAGAATCAAATCCCCGAACTGTTGATT
>CALQJV010000156.1 GCA_943330985.1 Chitinophaga pinensis | reverse complement strand
ATTCCAATGTAATAGGCACCATTAACCGTAGCACATTTCAAAGCTTGATAATTACTCATTCCACCAGCAGCAAGCATTTTCAATTCCCAATGTGCTCCAAGTCCTTGAATTTGTCCGTGTGCACCTAAGTTTACTTTCACTCCAGCATCTGCAAGCTTTTTACAAGAACGTGAAACTTGTATATGTCCGTTATCATATTCTTCTTCAGGAACAGCAGTTCGATAGCGTGCTCGTGAATCAATCAGAGCTCGTGGAGTAAAGTTCATCAAGCGCTTGTTTTCCCAAACATTGTCTTTGTGATAGTAATAATATTCACCATTTATGGCTCCGTAACTGACGATCAATGTTGGCGTGTAACCCGTTTTGGAATTGCTCCATAATTTCACCACATCATCATAAATGTCGGCAACGGGAATGTTGTGTTCAACGCCGGTATGTCCATCGAGAATCATACTCATGTTGTGAAAGAAATGTGAACCTCCTTCTGGAACGACTTCCATATTAAATTCACGAGCCGCTGCAATTACCTGCTGGCGTTGGTTTCTTCGAGGTTGATTATAACTTTTTACACTGAAAGCACCAAAGGCCTTGGTTCGTTTCAATGCAAAACGAGCATCATCGATATTGTTAATTTGTGCTCTAAAATCGCCATCAGCACCATATAAAATGATACCTGTGGAGAATATTCGTGGGCCTGTCATGATCCCTGCTTTCACCATCTCGCTTTGCGAAAAAACCATTTCGGTGTTCGAAGAAGGATCGTGGGTAGTAGTTACTCCAAAAGCCAGATTTGCAAAATATGACCATTGTTGCTGCGGACTTAAACCATAACGAAACGTTCCTAAATGCGCGTGTACATCAATCAAACCGGGGATAATGGTCTTTCCTGAGCAATCAATAACTTGCACATCGCTTGAAACTTTTACATCAATTGATTTCCCCAGCTGTAGAATTCGATTTCCTTCGGTTATCAAGGTTGCGTTTTCAATCACAGAACTGTCTTTCATTGTCACAATTCGTGCATTGACATAGGCATATTTTGCATTGGGTTTTTGATGCTTCATTCTTAAACCAATGGGAATTCCTGAACTTACCGGCTTAGGCGCTTCGGCTTTCTCCTGAAGGTTAAACCAAGGTTTTACATCTGTACTGAAGTAATTATCTCCCAAAGTCCAATGAAGCTTGTCGCTTCCATTGCTCCAATGCAGATTTATTCCAGCTTCTTGCGAAACCAATTTCACTGGATAGGCACTCGTTCCATTGCTTAAATCGAGTGCTTTTCCCGTTTGAATAAATGGTGTGAGATAGACTTTAAAGAGTTCGGTAAATGCCAGCCATTTGTTATCAGGACTGGGCATGAAGTAATTGGCATAGATCGAAGTGTAGTGTGTTCGTTCATCAAACCCATTCAAATCGACACTTTTATATGCTTTTTCCAAGCCACCAAACAAATACCCTCCGGTTTGAAAAAAGATACGCTTTCCATCGGCAGAGAATCTTGGATTTTCACCATCGGCAGCCAATTTATGCATGGCTCCGTTCTGCAACGTCATCAAATACATCCCAGGATCTGTGCAGTATGAAAAACCTTGATGGTCATTGCCTTCTTCTTTCAAAAACACAAGCATTTTTCCATCAGGCGAAAACAGTGGTGTGCGGTAAATCCCTTTTAAGATCGAAAAGACCTTGCTCATGCGGGTTTTCATATCGTATAAACAGATTGAACCCATAGCAGTATCGCTCCAAGTTACATAAGCGATTGTTTGTCCGTCGGGTGAAAAACTTGGTTCAAACTCGAAACGTTCTGAATTTGTAAGTCGCATCGCTTTTCCATTGGGCAAGGACTTTTGCCACAAATAACCAACCGCATTAAATACCAACGTGTTTCCATCGGGAGATGTAATTGCTTGTCGAATCGTTTTTACATCGAAGGAATCAGGAGCTGCTTCTTGTTTCATGTGGAGAGCATCGGCAATGGTGTGATTGCTCGTTAGTTTGAACGACACTTCCTCTGCCCCACCCGATTTCACATCAATCTTACGTATTTTCCCTTTTGCCCATATATAGATAGACTGATCATTTTCTGACCAACTGAAATTGGAATACACACCAAAAATGGCCCAGGCTTCCTGCTGATCTTTACTAAGCTCCGTATAAATTGGACTTTCCAGACCACTTGCTAAATCCCTTACAAACAATTCCGTCTTCTCCCTCACGCGTCTCACAAATGCCAATCGTTTTCCATCATGCGAAAGAGTTGGACGCACCGCACCACCCGGACCACGAACTACCGTTTCAGTTTTTCCTGTCTCCCGATCCAAACGATTGATCACATAAATCTGTGCATTGGGATCTTTGTTGTATTGAAAATATCCACCCGGATATACATCCTCACTGAAATACACATAGCGATTATCCTGAGAAACGAAAGGTTCTCCAGCATCCTGCTGATCGTTTTTCTTCTTAGTAAGTTGCATCCCACTACCACCTGAAATATGGTACATCCACAATTCGCCAGCACCTGCCGAACGTGTGCTTGTAAAATGCTTACGTGCAATGAGGTAATTTCCATCGGGCGTCCAAACGGCATTGTTCAATAATCGATAATCTTCTTTGGTGATTTGCTTCGGTTCTTTTCCATCAGCATTCATCACCCAAATGTTATCGGCTCCACCGGCATCACTGGTAAAGGATATCTTTTTCCCATCTGGACTAAAACGGGGCTGCACCTCAAAAGCCTTTCCCGACCTCAAACACAATGCAGTTCCACCTGAACTTGGCATACTGTAAATATCACCCAACAAATCGAAAACGATGGTCTTCCCATCAGGACTTAAATCGAGATTCATCCAAGTTCCTTCGGTCAATTCGAACGAAACTGCTTTTGATGGCCCACCTGGTTCGTTTACTTTCCATTCGGGCTTTGCATCCGGCTTAGCGGCATTTTTCTTTTGTGCGAAGGCGGGAAGGATGCACAGACTACTTAGAAATAAATAGGCGTATTTAATCATGTTGAAATTTTGAGAATTGGCAAAAATAGGGGAATTTAATCAGTTCTTGCTGAGGCATTCGCCGAAGCTTAGAAATGATTAATCCCGAGAGAGCTATAAAGCGAACCTCGGGAAGTTGGTTATAGTATTATGTTCTGAGGGGAAATTTTAAAAGTATAAAGGCTAAAGGCTAAAGTTGAAAGTTTTAAAGTAGAAAGTTTGAATTGGAAAGTTAATCAGTTCTTGCTGAGGAATTTTACGAAGCTTTAGAAATGATTAGTACCGTTGAGCTATAAAGCGAACCTCAGGATAATTTTTCAGGACGAGTCAGTGTCAATGCCTGAAATAGGTTGACAGAGAATGCTAAATTGTATAGTTGTTAAGGGGTACTGCTTGAATAATTTTTCTATTTGAAAATCAGATTATATGGATTCGTTTTTAAACGTATATAAATGTTTATGAAACGGCTATCTCGACTGTGTTTGCTAAGTTTACACCGGGCAGGGGAGTTTTGGGCTTATCCTCAAAAATTTCCTTGAAACTTCCAAATGTTTTTTTTGAATGGTTGATGATTTTAATTTTTAGAGAGTTCTTTTTCGACATCGTGTTTCTAAAAATCACCCTTCTCTTTCCAATTCAAATTTACCGTCCTTTAAATCAACCTCATCCAACACGCCCCCTTTTTTAAACGTATATAAATGTTTATGAAACGGCTATCTCGACTGCATTTGCTACGTTTACACCGGGCAGGGGAGTTTTGGGCTTGTCCTCGACTATTTGTTTTAAACTTCCAAATGTTTTTGGAACTAAATGATTTTTATTGAGCAACATGTTCCGCTTTATTCTATCAATCAAATTATTGAGTCCAACAATAATTTAATTTCTAAAATTTCATGATGAAAATCCGCAAATTAAATTCTTCTAAAAACGTATTTTCAAATCATCTTTATCGTAATATTGCGATAGGCTTTTGATTATGGGAATTAGTAAATCGGCGCATTTCAACGAACAGCAAAATTCGCTCGCGAACATAGCCAAAGCATTAGGGCATCCAGCACGTTTAGCAATTGTCGAATTTTTACTGCAACAAAAAGAATGTGTTTGCGGTGATATTGTTTCCGAACTCCCATTAGCGCAAGCAACTGTTTCTCAACATCTAAAAGAATTGAAATCCGCAGGAATTATAAAAGGAAACATCGAAGGCAATTCCATCTGTTATTGCCTCAACGAAGAGACGATTGCTGAATTCATTTCATTTTTATCAAACATCACAACTACGATTTCAAATCAAAGAAATCAATGTTGCTAAAATTAAAGTCATGAAAATTTCCGAATTCAAAGAGCATTTAAACGAATT
>CALQJV010000155.1 GCA_943330985.1 Chitinophaga pinensis | reverse complement strand
TAATATGCTTAGCGTATAAGCAGGATTCAGATTACATGGATTAGTAATTTGAACAGTTAAAATACCGTATGAACACCAACTTGTTTGAAACGAATCGTAAATTGTTAAGGATACAACATACACACCTTCTATACTATACGTGTGGCTTTGAAATTGGCCACTTGTGTATTGACCATCCCCAAAATTCCAACTGTAAATAGATTGACCTGAAGGCGCCTGAAAAGTTGTACCTACAGAAATAGTATTTCCCGATTGTTGGAGCAAATCAACAACTGCCTGATTGGGACATTGGGAATAAACATGCGTTGCCAAAGTTGTCAGCGCGATGATGAACAGAATGATGTGCTTCTTCATGTTTAGGATTTCTATTTTGAATAAACGAAAGTAAATTTTCTTTCCATACAAACATGTGTTCAAACGCCATAAAGCGATATATATCTTACGCATTCATGAATTACAATAATTAAAAAAAGATAGTCATATTAATTGATAGCGGAATTATTTTCATCCATGAGATATCCTATTTTTTATCCCCATTTTTTAAAAGATCAAAGAAATATTTCCACTTGCTTCACATATAATTTCATTTTAATTCCTTCTGCCATCAATTCAATTAATTTCAATTCCAAATCTTGATTTCTAATTGTTTTTAATCTGATGATATATGAGGACTTCATTATTTTCCCAGATCAATTTTGGCAACTTTTCGATAGCAAACGAATGGATTAATGGGGATGAGATGACTTTTTTAAAATACCTCGAGTTTTCTGCTTTCATTATCATTGGATTGGCTTTCTTTTTACTTTTTGCTATTACATTTAAATTACTTCGAAAGCAAAAAGAACTACCATTCGTTAACTTTCTTCGGGTTTTGCAATTGTTCTTTTTTATTGGTTTTATTTCAACTGTTGTATTTGGAATGAGTATCTGGTATGAGTTCTATGAAACCAAAATCCTCTTGCTTTCCGCAACAGCCATCTTTTTATGTATTACTGTTTGGGGGTCTATGAAAATCTATCCGCATTTGCTCGATTTAGTAAGTCCTGCCCAGTCCGAAAAGAATGTCATGAAACGTACAGCCGAACTTGCCGAAATGAATAACAATTTAATTTCGATGCATGTCGATTTAGACAATTACTATCAAGCTGCAAATCGCGATATTACGTTATCATCAAAAATTATTGGGGAGCAAATTCAATTAATGAAAAATGAATTACGCTCATTTAGTGTTACAGAAAAACGAAAACTTCGGCGTATTGAGAAAGAAATAAACACGATTGAATCGACTGTTTTAACATTCAACGAATTAATAAATTCTATAAAAAATCCATATGAAGATGTGGAAGAAGTTCAGATTCCCGAATTACTTCTTGAAATATTTAAAGAAAACGAAGGACTTTTCCGCAAATACAACGCCTTACTTCACGAACAGCTTTCAGAATTCACACTAATCTATTCGCGCAGTGGGTTGAAATGTATATTAAACAACCTCATCATTAACTCGCTCAAATATTCATCGCCTGAAAGACGAGCCGAAGTTTGGTTACGGAGTTTTATTGCAGATGGACGTTTTATTATTGAAGTAGAAGACAATGGTCTTGGCATAGACTTGAACCAATATCAAAACCGACTTTTCAAAATGTTTAAACGTATTTATTTTCATGTTGAAGGATCGGGAATTGGTTTATTCAGCGTCAAACAACTTATCGAACGGAAAGGCGGATCCATTGAAGTTGAAAGCGAGCCCGACAGAGGTTCTGTTTTTAGAGTGTTGATTTGATTGTTTAATTAAAGTAGCTTTTCATTTAGTTCGAAATTGTGTTGCGTGATAATTTGAATAAAAAATGAATTGAATTGAAATTTAACAATCGTTCAAGATGTTTCATGTGAACTCGATTGCACGATTAGCATTTGTATTCAGATCCTTATTAAGCTGACTTTAATTTATTGATGATCGCATTTGATATTCGAAAATTTGTTGCTTGGATTTTTGTGATAACCACATCAATATCTGCAATAAGTCCTTTTCTTTTTGCTAGGATGAGTATTCCAATGGATCCAGTATATTTTAAATTCAATTCATCGGCTAGTTGTCTTGCCTTTAAATCATCTAAGATTAATAGACAATCATCAATTTCTTTTGACAAAGCGATGGCAGAAGCTTCTCCGGGGTCTAAGATTTCTGAAAACGCATTTATGTTACTGGTGTTTTTAGGATCCTGAATTATAATCCAATTAGGTGTTTACTTTTTAAATTCTTCAGCAATTTTGGAAGTAATTGTTACAGTCTGAAATAGATCTTTAAGAACATTTAATTTGCCAATTTTATCAAAAAGTATAAGACAAGCTGTATCAGAGATTATTAATGTCTGCATTACGAATATCGCTATCTATGTCATCAATTGGGTAGTTAAAAATGGAAACGCCAAACGTTCCAAGAATTTCAATGAATTCTCGTTTGTCATAGCCAGCTAATTGAGCAGCCTGTCCAATAGAAAGTTTTCCCATCTCATAAAGTTGAGCTGCCATAGCAGTAACCGCCTCTAAATCTGATATATTGAAGTTCTCCGGAAACTCAATAACAATCTTTTTCATAGGAGCAAGGTATGAAATTATTTTGTTTTGATGTTCATCGCACTGATTAGCAGATAGACTAAAAACAACTTATTCACACTTACGTTCAAAACTCTTTTATAAACTCATTTGCTTTTCCTTGTCCTTACGTTTTCCACGATGTAATTTCGCGACATGGCAAACATCATTGAACTCCAACGAACTGCTTCCCAAGTTAGAAGAGATATTTTACGTCAGGTACACGCTGTTAACTCCGGGCACCCCGGAGGTTCTCTTGGCTGCACCGATTTCTTCGTAGCACTTTATTTTCATATCTTAAAACACAATGCAAATCCTTTTAGCATGGATGGCATAGGAGAAGATTTGTTTTTCTTATCGAATGGACATATTTCGCCTGTTTGGTACAGCGTTTTAGCTCGAAGTGGCTATTTCCCAGTTGATGAATTGAAGACATTCCGCAAACTAAACTCGCGTTTACAAGGACATCCAGCAACCGAAGAAGGCCTGCCTGGAATTCGTGCGGCATCTGGATCTTTGGGACAAGGTTTATCGATGGCCATTGGTGCTGCTCAAACCAAAAAACTCAATGGAGATAACCAGACGGTGTTCACATTGCACGGCGATGGTGAATTGCAAGAAGGTCAAATTTGGGAGGCTGCCATGTATGCCGCGGCGAATAAAGTCGATAATATCATTGCAACAATTGATGTAAACGGACAGCAGATTGATGGCCCAACAGAAAAGGTTTTATCACTTGGAAACCTGCGTGCAAAATGGGAAGCTTTCGGTTGGATTGTTTTGGAAATGGAAGGAAACGATATTCAAAAAGTGTTGGAAGGACTAGAAAATGCAAAGGCGCATATTGGAAATGGAAAACCGGTCGTTATACTCATGAAAACGGAGATGGGTGCAGGTGTCGATTTTATGATGGGAACACATAAATGGCATGGTGTAGCACCAAACGACGAACAACTGAAACTTGCTCTTGGGCAGTTGGAAGAAACATTGGGCGATTATTAGAATTTTTATTTATACAAATTGAATTCTGAACTAATTAAATGATGATGTATCGAACTAATAATGATCTTACTTCTTTTTCGAATACCGGTACCTCGCATTTAAATTTTCCAATAAAATGGGATTCCGATTCCTTTTTCCAAAACAGCATGAAAGTTCTACTTGTTCTTTCTATGCTATTTCTGGGCGTTTTAAATTCTGAAGCACAACAAAGAACCACTGCAAAACCAATTGTATCAGCACCAACACCTCCACTTCTAACCCGTATTCTGCTCATTTTCGATTGTTCCAACAGCATGTTCGGCATTTGGGAAAGCGATTCTAAGTACAACATTGCCAAACGATTGGTAAGTTCGATGGTAGATAGTTTAGGTGTTGAACCCAATGTTCAATTGGCTTTACGCTGTTACGGTCATCAGAAAAAATATCCACCTCAAGATTGTGACGACACCAAGTTGGAAGTTCCATTTGCCCGCGACAATGGATACCTCATAAAAAACAAACTCAATAAACTTGCACCAAGCGGAACGACGCCCATTGCACTTTCATTGGAGGCCTGCGCCAAAGATTTCCCCGATACAAAAGCGCGGAATATTGTATTACTTAGTACCGATGGTAAAGAAGAATGCGGTGGCGATCCTTGTGCAATATCAGCTGCATTGCAGAGTAAAGGAATTGTATTGCGCCCTTTCATTGTGGGTGTTGGAAAGATGGATCCAGACATTATCAGCTCATTCAATTGCATTGGTAATTTTTACGATGCCTCG
>CALQJV010000154.1 GCA_943330985.1 Chitinophaga pinensis | reverse complement strand
GACGCTTTCGGGCGATGGAGGCGATGAATTGTTTTTGGGATATGGATCGTATACCTGGGCAAAACGTATGTCCAACCCATTAGTAAAGGCGTTTCGTTCACCTATTCATTCGGTCCTTTCATCATTAAACGACAATCGTTACCGAAGGGCTGCGAACCATTTTCAGAAATCAACGCATCCACTTCGTCATATTTTTTCGCAAGAGATTTATTATTTCAACGAAGCCGAAGTTTCGCGTTTGCTCATTGGTGCAAAAAACAAAACGGTTGTTGAAGAAACGATTGCTGGTTTGAAACGCAAGCTTAGCCCCGAAGAAGAACAAGCATTTTTCGATATGCGGTATTATTTGAAAGATGATTTGTTGACCAAGGTAGATCGAGCAACGATGCAATTTTCGCTTGAAACTCGTGTGCCTCTTCTGGATTATCGCATTGTGGAGTTTGCGTTAAATCTCGATAAGTCCTTAAAAAACAAAGACGGGATTTCGAAGTATCTGTTAAAGGAAGTGCTTTACGATTATGTGCCCAAATCATTTTTCGATCGGCCTAAATGGGGATTTAGCATCCCACTTGACAAATGGCTAACGACCGATTTGAATTATTTAATTGATCAATACACCAGTAAGGAAATTTGCGAAAAATATGGTCTGATTCGTTTTGAAGAATTGGATAAATATCGTCAAGAATTTAAAAAAGGCCGAACGTATTTATACAACCGATTGTGGCAAATAATAATTCTACATCGACATTTAGATCATACCGGTATTAGATAAAAAGCGGAATGTGTTTGTTTTTATAAAACGCACGCATGTAATTCAAATAACCCATTCTCCAATACAATGTTGCTTCTTCGTTGAGGTAATCTAACACCGGACGTTGATCAGTTAAAATAATGGCATCATTAACATCGATACTATCAGAGGGAATAAAATTGTCACGCACATAATCGGGCACATGCTCTTCGAACGATTCGATTGAATTGGAAAAAACATATATCATGTTGCTAGTTTCCTGCAAGCTATCGGTATTGTATAATTCGGTAAACATGCCACTAGCTCGAATCGTTTTGTATAATGAGCGGTTTCCTTTCCCAATGGAATTTTTATAGAATCCATTCGAGTTTATTAATACGAGACCACCTGGATTCAATAAATCGCGCGTTTTACTGATGCTTTCGGCGGTGAAAACATGAGCAGGGGTTTCTTCTCCGCGGAATAAATCAAAAATGATTAAATCGTATTTTTTATTGGATTGATTGATAAAATGTCGTGCATCATCTTGAATGATTGTTGCTTTATCGCTCAACCCAAAAAAACGATGTGAAACTTCGATAATGCGTTCGTCCAATTCAACAGCATCAACGTTCATTTCTTGTTCAATGCCATTTTGAGCAATAACTCCCCCGCCGAGTCCAAGAAGAAGCATATTAGATTCCTTGGGAAAAGAAGAAACAATTTCGCGTGTTAAATTAAAATAAGTGTGTTCGTTGAATTTTTTATTTTTTACATTATATGAAGTTTGAATGATTCTATTCACAAACAGCGTTCGTTCAATTTGAATAGAATCGTCGTACATCATGGGAATATCGGCAACAAAAATCTGACCCAAAATGCCTTCCTTTTGAAAAAGAACTTGAATTTCATCGTTTCTAATTTTTAACTGCCATTGGTGATAGCCCAAAACAACTATAAAGACAAATAAAAATAATCCAGGTTTTTTCCAACCATTTTTAAAAAGTAAAAATCCAGGAATTAATCCAAGTATTAAACCCGTTATTATACAGGGTAAAATTAAACCGAATCGGGGAATAATGAAAAAGCCAAAAAGAAATGTAAACAAAATGCCACCTGTTGTAGAAATTGCATACACCATGCCTGCTCTTTTTCCGCTAGATTCTGCTGAATTATCCAAGTTTGAAACCACCAATGGCGATACCATTCCCATGCAAATTACAGAAGGCAGAATAATTAGGATTCCAGCAGCTACAACGGCTTCTTTGAATGAAAGGAAATGCACAAATCCTAAAATCCATTGAGCAATAAAGGGCATGCACATGATTAATAAACCACAAATTAGCAATGTGGTTAATAATATTTTATCGCGTTGGTCTTTTTGTGAAATGATACCACCTAAAAAATAACCGATTGTGAGTCCTCCTAGAGTAACCGCTAAAACAGTTGCCCAAACAAAAAGCGAAGACCCAAAATAGGGAGCGAGCATTCTAGCGCTCATTAGTTCAACGGCCATCAGACTTCCTCCTTCTATAAAGGAAAGAAGTAATAACAAGCGGTTGTGGATGGATAATTTCATGATAAAAATTTCGCTAATATAAAAACAAAGACGAAAAGCCCGAGTTTTTCCGGCCGTTTTTGAATATTAAAAATCCTGGAATCAATCCAAGGAGCAATCCGGTTGTTATGCATTGAAGGATCAATCCAAAACGAGGGATGACGAAAAAGCCAAAAAGAAACGTAAATAAAATCCCCCCAGTTGTTGAAATGGAATAAACCATACCAGCTCTTTTTCCAATCGATTCGGTCGAATTATCCAAGTTATCTTCAATCAATCGAGAAACCATGCTCAAGCAAATATCCGATGGAAGAATGATTGCAATTCCTGCAGCTACAAAGCTTCTTTGAATGAGAGTAAATGCACAAATCTCAAAATCCATTGAGCAATAAAGGGCATGCACATGATTAGTAAACCGTAAATTAGCAATGTGGTATATAATATTTTATCGCGTTGGTCTTTTTGTGAAATGATACCACTAAAAAATAACCCATTGTGAGACCTCATAGAGTAACCGCTAAAACAATTGCTCCCAAAAAAGCGAAGAACCAAAATAGGGAGCGAGTATTCTAGCGCTCATGAAATCAACAGCCATCAAACTTCCTACTTCAATAAAGGAAATTAGCAGTAAAAGGCGATTGTGGATAGATAATTTCATGATAAAAGTTTGGCTAATTCGGCGCGTTCTATATCTTCGGCTTCTTGACTTATTCTTTTTCGTTCTATAATTTCCCGAACTTTTACTTCATTCAATATCAAAAGTAAACACATGAAAAATGGTATGCTAGGGATTTTGTATCGAACAAGCGCACCAAAATTCGCTGTTGATAATCCTACCGAGAATGAAAAGAAGATCACAAAAATGAATGAGAAAATTAACAGTGGACTTGAAAAAATGGTTCTGAAAACCCGGATGGGCCCAAGTCTAAAAAACACACGAAATGTTAGGAGCAACAAAATGGTGTTTTCAATAGCAGAAAATAACATAATTGGATTTCGAACATCCCATAAAAAAGGGCGATAAAGTCCGGCAGTTAATGCAACGGGAAATTTGGAAATAATACTTCCAATAGAACCATCCATTTCACCAATATCAAATGAATTTTGTCCGTAAGCATCGCGTGTAAGGTCATTCTTGGTGACAATTGCTTTGTCAATCGCTTTATCAATTGATCCATACGATCCCAAAGAACTACCTAAAGAGGATAAAATAAAACTACTACCTAAGATGCCAATGCCAATAATTAAAGGTGCAATTAGGATACGGAAAAAAGCACTTTGGATATTTTTAATACGATCATATAAAATCCAAATTGTAGCTCCAGGAATCAGGGCCACAAATATATATGCCTTGATAGATATGATTACAAACGACGCAATCACTAGATAAATAGTATATTTTATTCTCTTGTTTTTAATAATGAAAATTTGGTAAATACAATACGTTACCCAGCAAGCTGCGGAAAAGGTAATGGTGTCTTTTAATATAGCAGAACCCCAAAACAACAGCGATGGCATAAATAAAATTGCCCAAGAGAATTTCTTCTCCATTCCAGGATAGAGTTCATTAAATAGCATGAATAAACGCCATATGCCACCGTAAGATAATAAGGCGAAAAACAAGGTGGTAGTAAAATAGCTAAATCCTCCTAAAATAATCAAAGGTGCCGCAAATCGAACAACCATAAACGATTGGGGGTCATGATAATAATCTGGGCAGCACAAATCATTTTCAACAAATCGCATGAAATTCCCATAACCTAAATTCCCTCTCAATACAGAAAAAAATGCTTCTTGATTTAGGAATCCCAATTCGGCTAGTAATTTCCCACTTATAAAGTAACCTGTAGTATCACCTCCGCCATAATAAAAGAGATATATCATACATACAATTACCCCCCCCAAAAATTTGGCGAAAAGACCACGAACATAATACTTATACAAGGGGTTGCTTGCAATATTTTTTCGTTGGATATTTTGAGCAATAAAAAAGAATACCAACAAATAAATTGGCATTAATATAAAATCCGTTGACGAATACAGTGCCTCTTCCATAAATTATTGGCCCATTCTAAATAAAT
>CALQJV010000153.1 GCA_943330985.1 Chitinophaga pinensis | reverse complement strand
GAGTTATACCAGCGAGGTGAAACCAATGGTACATTTCAGTTTGAGTCGGATGGAATGAAGAAACATTTACGCGATTTGAAACCCGATAAGTTCGAGGATTTGATAGCGATGAATGCCTTGTATCGACCAGGTCCTATGGAATACATTCCCAATTACATCAAACGGAAACATGGAACAGAGGCGGTGAGTTATGATGTTCCTGAGATGGAAGAATTCTTGAAAGAGACCTATGGAATTACGGTGTATCAGGAACAGGTGATGTTGCTTTCTCAGAAATTGGCTGGATTTACAAAAGGGATGGCCGATAAACTGCGAAAAGCGATGGGGAAAAAGGACAGACAGACCTTGGACGAATTAAAGCCGAAGTTTATTTCAGGTGCCAATGATAAAGGATTGGATCCGAGCAAACTGGAAAAGATTTGGTCCGACTGGGAATCCTTTGCAGCCTATGCCTTTAATAAGTCGCATTCAACATGTTATGCATTTGTGGCTTTCCAGACAGCCTATTTAAAATCGCATTATCCAGCCGAATTTATGGCAGCCAACCTGACCAATAATTTGAGCAACATGGATAAGATTACCTTTTTCATGGAGGAATGTAAGCGCATGGGATTAACTGTTTTGGGGCCTGATGTAAATGAGTCGAAATTGAAGTTTTCGGTGAACATGAAAGGACAAATTCGCTTTGGATTAGCTGCGGTAAAGGGAGTAGGGGAAGCGGCTGTTGAAAGTTTAATCACTGAGCGAACAGGCAAAGGAAGTTATTCTAGCATTTTTGATTTTGTGAAACGAGTTAATTTACGCGCAGTAAGTAAATCAACGATGGAGCGCATGGCTACAGCTGGTGCATTTGACGATTTTGTGGATTCTAATCGCGCGGTCTTCTTTACTCCAGAAATTATTGGTAAACCAGCGTTTTTAGAAACGGTTGTGCGCTTTGGGCAAAGTGTTCAAGAAGGAAAAAATCATGCAGCTAACAGTCTTTTTGGTGATGCATCGGATGAGATTTCCATTCCAGAACCAAGCATACCGAAAATTGAACCTTGGCATGTTTTGGAAATGCTTGAAAAAGAGAAAGAAGTTGTTGGAATTTATCTCTCGGGACACCCTCTCGATGATTACAGAATGGAAATGAAAAATTTCAACTTTGTTCCCGTGGTAGATCTCGATAATTTAGAACGATTTAGAAATAAGAATGAGAATAAAAGTGGTGGAATTGTAAAACAGGCGAATCATCGTATTGCTAAGAATGGTAAGCCTTTTGGGAGTTTTGTGATTGAGGATTTTTCAGGTACACATGAATTCATTGTATTTTCTGAAAAATATTTAAAATTCAAACATTATTTAGAGCCAGGTAATATCATGTATATGAACTGGTCCACTAAAAAAAGTTTCCGAGATCCAAATGCTTTGGACATTGAAATTAATTCGATGGGTGTATTAGCCGATTTAAAAGACAAATACACTCAAATTACTTTGCAAGTTTTAGAACACGAAATTTCCGAGCAATTTGTGAATGAATTGGTTGCTGTATTTGAGAAGCATCCAGGTAAAAGTGCAATCCGCATGATTATAATGACAGTGGATCCTGCACAATCTGTTCAAACATTATCTTCATTACGCGTAGATACGAATGTCGATTTCTTGAAAGAACTAGAACTATTGATAGGTGATCGATATAAACTAAACTAAATTCCAATCAATTCGCTAAAATATATTTTGCGCCTTCGTTGATAGTTTTGAAATATTTCTTTTCAATCATATCGCGATCCCCCGATTTCATATCAGGTAATCTGATTAACGATGGCGCATGAGCCGCTAGTTTTGAAAGTGTTTCTTTATTTAAAGTAGTTTCAAAAGTATAGTTGGTGTAAACAACGCCTTGATTTACATAGCTATTAGGTGAAGAAACGGATGTAGTTGCTAGTTTAATAATTTCACTATTGTCTAATTTTATGATAAACTCCGATCCAATCGGTGCTTCAATGTTTAATTCACCCATGTATCCTTTAACGACCGAAAGTTTTGTTTGCTCGCCTTTGTTTTCCATATATACCCAACGATCTCTGAATGTTGCGGTAATAATTTTTTCGTCCGTAATTGGGTCTTTCGTTACCTGATATTTTTGTGAAAAACTGAATGTTGAACTAGATAAAATAAGGACTAAAGAAAAAAGAATCTGATGAAGTTTCATTTGGGGTAGTTTTAAATTTCGGGTAAAGATATTTAAAAATAAAAATAGGTTTAGACAATTTTTAACTGAAGATATGATGAGTCAATGCAGAGATTGAGTTAATAAAATCTTTATATGATTCATTAAATTGAAACTTCAATTACTTAACATTTTGCAGTTTTCTTTTTCTTCATTGGTCCGCGAGCGATCGTTTTCTGAATGGTTGAAATTGCATCAGGAACTTTGCAGGATGTGCCTTCCATATCAATATAAACAGTTCCAATTCGAATAGAAGTTTGTTCAATAAGTCCATTCAAATCCCGAACATAAACTCCAGCTGCAATGAGGAATCCATTCATGGTATACTTAACTCGGTTGGGCGAATGTTGTATGTTACTCTCAATTCGTTGAATCAATTCTGAAATTCTCATACGGTCTATTTGTTCATCTGGATACATCGATAAATAACATGATAATGTACACCAGCCAGAGGCCGCAATATGTTCACGTGAATCATCAATCCATACTAAACCCAATTCAAAAGATTGCTTGTTTTCCGAAGCCACCCAAGGAACAGCATATTCACTAATCATATTCCAGCTTGCTTGTTCGGCCCATAATTGAAGTTGTTCTATCGACATTTTATTTCCATCTGCAACCAAAGCCGCTAAATACATTGCATCTGAAATTCCACTTGCATATAGTTTCATGGCAATTTCTTGTTGTCCTTTGAGTGGTTTTAAAAGCGTTTTCAAATCGGCCACTTTTACACCGTAAACCGAGTTTTGGGGAGCGCCATGCTTGATGAAAATATTTCGAGTTTGTTCCGAACTCATTTCTTTCAATTTGAGTATAATATCTTCAGTTTCCATTTGACTATATTAATTGAGGGGACAAAATGTTTTTAATAATTTCCGTAATTCGATTTCATTTTTCGGAATATGGGAATAGAAAGTAGTTAATTCTCTCAAATTATTCATTTTTGAATTTAAACATTTAAATTCGAAATACCAGGTGTAATAATATCTATTTCTCAAGATATACGCATGATTCATTGGATAAAAAAAACGATCATGTTGAAATTTGTTTGCTGAAACAATGATTGAATTTAATTGAGTTTGTGCTGATGAGTAAATAGAATCTTTTTCTGATTTGGAAACTCCTTGAGCATTGCTCTCCATACTTTTAAATAGTTTGTAAAGAGATTCATGCGTTTCTTTTTGTTTTATAAAATCGGCGATTAATTCAGGATGATATTTTCGAACGAAGAATTCTCCTGCAATATTACCAAGGAAATCACCAAAGCTTTCTTCGGTAGAGTAGGGTATTTTTAGTTTTTTTTGATTCCTGTGAACATGAGCCATTTCATGTAAAACAATAAAAATGATGGCTTCCTGAGGATAATTTAAAAGTTGATGCGTTAATCGGACTGCGCTATTTCCAGATGTTCGATAAATCATTGCATCCAAACCAGCATTTGTCATTGAATCGGCAATCAATTTTGCAGCTAATGTATCTGTGCCGAAAAATTGAAATGCATCGGTACCAGAAGGAAGTAAAATACTATCAGCCCTTGAAATATACAAGTAGGTGTTTTGTTGTTCAACAACTTGCCATTGGGTGTAAAAATGATGATGTAGTTTTAATTTTAATTCTTTGCGACCAAAATGTTCTAGTTCACGAATGAGTTTTAAACTATTGATTTCATTCGGAGTTAATTCATTTATTACTGCCTTGTTCTGTGAAAATGAATGTGTTTGATTTAGGAATAAAATGAAGAATAAAATGTAAACGAATGGATAAAAGCTCGATTTTCTCTGTTCATTTTTATTTGTACTGAGAACCATTTCACCAATTATATTCATTAGGAAACAAGTTCGTTTACACGTTTAATGAAGCAATCAATATCATCTTGTGAGGTATCGAATGAGCACATTAATCGAACTTCATTGATGAATTCGTTCCATACATAAAATGGAAATTCTTTTTGCAAAACTTCGGCAACACCTTCAGGAAAGATTGCGAAAACAGCATTTACTTGAACCGGTTTTGTAATTTGAACTTTGCCTGTTGACAATAATCTCAATTCGAGTGCTTTTGCCATATTATTTGCATGCGTGGCGGTTTTGATCCAAAGATCATCTTTGAAAAATGCAGAAAATTGAGCAGAGATAAAACGCATTTTGGACGAAAGTTGCATGCCTTG
>CALQJV010000152.1 GCA_943330985.1 Chitinophaga pinensis | reverse complement strand
TTTATAAATACCTTTAAGTATGGTCATGGATTGAACACCCAGTTTTTTACATACATATGCCGGAAGAGCCTTGTCTACCAAAACTTCAAAATCACTCGAAGTAACCTGATCGGCTAAATAGGAAATTGTTAAAATAGATGGAGCATTGTATTCCATAATAAGTCCGCATTGTCCAACGGGAGAGTCGAATAGGCTAAATGTGCTTCGTGTTTTATCAACATCAATGTCAAAATTAAGACAGCCAAACCCGAGGCCTTTACAATCGCTTAACTTCCCAATTTTACCTGAAACGGTAACCGTAACGGTAACTGTGCATGGCGAAGCCGGTTCGATGTAGTTTGTTTCAATGGAATAATATGGTAATACAGCTTTCGCATTTTGTGTTAAAGAAATTATCATTAAAAATAAAATAGATGTTATAGTTTTCATAGAATTAAATAATAGGATTTATAGATAATAGACTGCGCTTCCAGAAAAGGTGAGGCGAACGCTGCTGCCGGTGTATAACAATCTCCCGAAAATCATACACCCTTTTTTTATTAGCTCATAAATTTAATGTGTTTATGCAAATGTAAATGCCGACAATTAAAGTCCTTTTGCGCCACACGCAAAACATTTTCGTCTCATGCAATTCAGTCAAATTATCTTTTTAGTATTTTGCATTTATTATACATAAAAACATATACCTATTAATAGTATGAAAATCACCGAAAAAATCCGCGAGATCCGCACACAAAAAAATTTATCACAAGAGTATTTAGCATCTTATTTAGGAATTGACACTTCCAGTTATCATCGATTAGAGCGAGGCGTTTCGCCATTATCCATTCAGCGGCTGGAAAAAATAGTTGAAGCATTGGAGATTCCACTTTCCGAATTATTTTCCTTTGGAGAAGCCCCTAATCAAAGAAAAACACAAGATTTATTGATTTTTCGCTTGGAAGACGAGGTTCGTTTTTTAAGGTCACAATTGAATGACAAAATCAATTATACATCTAACCAACATTCTTCCAGGTCGCAATTTTCAAGCTCAGATCCTACAAGAACATCAAGACTGTAGTAGTTTCCCTAAAATGCCCCTTTAATTCCCGCTAACAATAATGTCGCTTCGTGTATATTTGATGCATGATTGAACCGCAGTTTATAGGAATTATTCCCGCAAGATTTGGAAGTAGCCGTTTTCCAGGAAAGCCACTTGTGGAAATTAATGGAAAAACAATGATCCGCAGAGTTGTTGAACAAGCTCAGCAAAGCAAATTGTTGCAGCGCGTTATTGTTGCAACCGATGATGTGCGAATCGAAAATGAGGTTCGATCTTTTGGTGCTGAAGTTTGGATAACATCAGCTGATCATCCAAGTGGAACCGACCGATGTGCTGAAGTAGTTAGAGCTTTGGGCGCGACTGTTCGAGAGGACGCTGTTATTATCAACATTCAAGGCGATGAACCTTTTATAGACCCGGCCCAAATTGATACGCTCTGTTCTTGTTTCCAAAATGAGGAAGTGGAATTAGGAACCTTGGTTCGACGATTTTCAAACACGGACGATATTCTGAATCCGAGTATGATTAAAGTGGTTCGCGATATTAATGGGTACGGGATTTATTTCAGTCGATTGCCTATTCCCTTTGAAAGAGATGCAGAAGACAATAAACCGCTAAACTTAGACGCACATTTTCAACACATCGGATTGTATGGATATCGCGCTTCAACGTTGCTAAAAATCGCGGCATTGGAAACGTCTTTTCTAGAAAATACGGAAAAGCTAGAACAACTTCGTTGGATCGAAAACGGCTATAAAATCATGACCGCTTTGAGCAATCATGAGAGCTGGAGTATTGACACTCCTCAAGATTTAAAAAAAATCCAAGAACGCTTTATTTGAAAAAAAGCGTGTTATATTTGCACAAATGGATCACGGAAAATTCACGATAGTCAATAAACAAGTTGCAAGCGTTGTTGCGGAGTTGTTGTATCTTCACGACTGCATCGTTTTGCCTGGATTTGGTGGTTTGATTGGTAATTATGCATCCTCCCGTGTTCATCCTGTTTCGCATGTTTTCCAAATGCCATCTAAGCAATTGGCGTTCAATCGGAATTTAAAAACCGATGACGGATTACTTGTTAATCAATTTGCGAAAAACCAAAAAATTTCATTTTCTGAAGCCCGTAAAACACTTTTTGGGTATGCAGAAACCCTCAATGATAGGCTTTTAGCAGGTGAGCGAGTGGATTGGGAACATGTCGGGCAATTTCATTCAGACATTGAACGAAACTTCCAATTTAGAGCGTTTACAACCCATAATTTTCTTCCTGAATCCTTTGGTCTTTATACACTTCAGGTTAGTCCTATTAACCGTGTGCCTTCTGCCGATCGCCGACCTGAACCGGTTTTTGTAAATCGTGAAATTGTTTCTCCGGTAAAACAAAATCGGAAGTTTCCAATTCGTACCGCATTAAAAACAGTCCCATTTATTTTATTGGCAGCGCTTATTGGATTCAATGCAATTCTCCCAGATGGGAAAGGGATTTCTAAATCGGATTTTAGTATTTTCAGTAATACAGCCTCTGCACCTTCTTTTGGAATTAGCGCTGTCCCTTCAGCCAAAATGCCTGCAGTTCGAAAGGCCGTTGAAGTTATTGCTGTAGAGTCGTTTAGTGCGGAAAGTGCCAAAATATTCATTGTTGCAGGATGCTACTCGACCGAACAAAATGCAAATGGCATGGTCGATTATTTAAATGAAAAAGGGTTTGATTCTTTTGTTTTAGATCAAACACCTGCAGGTCTTCACCGTGTTGTTTATGGTAGTTATGCAAGCGTAAATGAAGCGAGCAGCGAACTAAGCGCAATTAAAAAAGGGCTGAACGAAGAAGCTTGGTTGCTCATTCGTTAAGTTTCTTTAATTTGAATCAATTTTGGTTTTTCTCGAACTGAAGTCTTTTGTGCTTGTATATTTTAATTGCAAGCATCAATACTCCAACAAACCCCAATAGTCCCAATATGCCATAAAGCATATCGAGCTCGTTTTGTAATTCTACAAGGAAAACGATTGCCACTAAAAAGAGCGTTGCAAATTCGTTCCAGATTCGCAGTTGATTCGAGGAATACCGAACAATATCCTTCCCGAGTTGCTTGAAAATAACATGCAAACTCAGGTGATATAGAGCCAATCCAACAACCAAACAAAGTTTAATGATTAGCCATCTATCGGACCATTGAATGTGATCCGCTTCAATAACTATCCAAGGACCTAAAATAAGCGTCAATATCATTGATGGCCAAGTAATTCCAAACCACAAACGTTTTTGCATGATGCGGAATTGCTCCACCAAAATTTGGTTTTCAGGTTCATGTTTACTGCGGGCTTCTACATCGTAAATAAAAAGACGCGGCATATAAAACAATCCCGCAAACCAAGTAACAATGAAAATGATGTGAATAGACTTAAGATACAATAAATACATGAGGCAAATATAACATCGGCAAACGAATAGCCGCAATTTATGTTCAGGATACTATCTTTGTGCTCATGAAAACACAAAAATTTGCCCGTGAGTCTATGGCAATTTCTTCTGAGATTGTTCTGCCCAACGATACCAATACCCTAGGAAATTTAATGGGAGGAAGATTGCTTCATTGGATGGATATTACAGCGGCCATTTCCGCACAAAGACATTGTAAACGAGTGGTAGTAACGGCTTCTGTGAATAATGTTTCGTTTAGTAGACCCATAAAACTTGGAGATATTGTAACGTTGGAAGCGATTGTTTCACGCTCATTCTCCTCTTCGATGGAAATTTTTATCGATGTGTGGGTCGAGAACCATTCTACTGGCGAACGCATTAAGCACAATGAAGCAATTTACACCTTCGTTGCCGTCGATCAATTGGGAAATCCTATTGCCGTTCCTGAAACCATTCCCGAAACTGAATTGCAAAAAATGCGTTTTGATGGAGCACTACGCAGACGTCAGTTAAGCTTGATTTTAGCCGGTAAAATGAAGCCCAATGAGGCAACCGAATTAAAAGCACTTTTTTCGCCAGAGTCCTAATATTGTAATCGTTTTTACTAAAGCATAAGTGAACTTTTGCCTTTTTGTAAATGCTACAATAAGACTAGTTTTTGCAATTAAAACGTAACGCGTTGATTTACAAAGAAATATTTCCTTTTCTTAAAATCCCCCAAACTTAAAAATTTGTGTACGTTTGGCTCAGTTAATTCCAATTATCAACCTATAAAAAAACCGTTTATGTCAAACATTACGGATAAAAACGAGGGCGAATTTTTTAATGATGTCCTCAAGTATTTCGACCGTGCCGCTAAATTTCTTGACGTTCCAGAAGGAATTTTAGAGCAAATTAAACAATGCAACAGCGTATA
>CALQJV010000151.1 GCA_943330985.1 Chitinophaga pinensis | reverse complement strand
TCTCGAATTGCATTTTTTATTAAACCTATTTCTATACTTGGTTTGATGCCAAAAGTTTCCATAATATCAATTCCACTAACTGGTGGTTGCCAATTTCGTAATCGATCCTTTTCTTCGATTTCGATAAGTTTCGATTTTACAAGTTCAAAGTTAGCTAAATACCGTTTTACCTTCTCTCTATTTTTAGAAGTAATGTCGGCGGAGCACAAGGTCATCAAATCATCAATGTCGTCGCCTGCTTCAAATAGAAGACGCCTTACTGCTGAGTCGGTTACAATTTCTTTGCTTAAAACAATGGGGCGCAAATGAAGGAGAACCAACTTTTGCACATACTTCATTTTCTCGTTTTGTGGCAACTTTAAATTCCTGAAAATATGGGGAACCATACGAGCTCCTTTATCCTCATGTCCATGAAATGTCCACCCATGATCTTGTTCAAATCGCTTGGTTGCAGGTTTGGCTATATCGTGTAAAATAGCTGCCCAACGTAACCACAAATTTTCAGTATGTAAACTGATGTTATCAAGAACTTGGAGCGTATGGTAAAAATTGTCTTTGTGCCCTTTGCCTTGAACGATATCCACCCCATACAATGCTGCCATTTCCGGAAAAATAATATGCAGTAATCTGGTGTCGAATAAATGATTGAATCCAACCGATGGAATAGGTGATAACACAATTTTATTCAATTCATCCGCAATACGTTCTTTGGAAACAATGCGGATGCGTTCTTTATTTCGAGAGATAGATGCCAAAGATTCTGTTTCAATTTGAAATCCTAATTGACTCGAAAATCGAATCGCTCGCATCATGCGTAAAGGGTCATCGCTGTATGTTTGATCGGGTAGGAGGGGCGTGCGTAGAATTCTATTGCGGATGTCCTCCAATCCTCCAAACGGATCAATAATCTCGTTGCTCTCACTGTGAAGAGCAACCGCCAAAGCATTAATCGTAAAATCTCTTCGTTCTTGGTCTTCTTGGATACTTCCGTCTTCTACAATTGGTTTTCTTGAATGATCCCGGTATGATTCTTTTCGTGCTCCAACAAATTCCAATTCAATGTCTTCCAAATGAATCATAGCGGTTCCGAAATTCTTGAAGATATTCACATGCGCACCTTTTCCCAATTTTGAGGCAACCTTCTTCGCTAGCTCAATTCCGCTTCCTTCAACAACAACATCAATATCTTTACACTCTCTCCCCAAAATCACATCACGTACATAGCCTCCAATTACAAATGCACGGACATCCAGTTCAGCAACCGCATTACGGAGCAAATCGAAAACAGGGCCGGTGAGATTTATATGTGTCAAAACGGCCGCAAATTAAGGTTTTTCTTGTGTTTGTATAACTTAGTTAGAAAGCACATTTTCAGGCTGTATGCTTTCGGCACATTGAAAATGACCCTTCGGACAAGCTTTAAATCCATGCAATCCACAAGGTCGGCAAGGAAGTTCTTCTTTGGTTTCAATGATTCGAGAATTTTCAGAGAGGGGACCAAATCCAAACGAAGGAACGGTGCTGCAGAAAATTGCAGTAACTGGTGCATTCACACTCGAACATAAATGCATCGGTGCAGAATCATTCACATAATTCATTGAGGCGCCTCGCATCAGTTCTGCCGATTCCAATAAGCTTAAATTACCAGCAAGATTGATGACTTGAGGATGTGCTGTGCTTTTAAGAATTTCTTCACAAAGTGCATGATCGCCTGGTCCGCCTGTTAGGTAAATTGTTTGCTCAACAGGTATTTGATTTACAAGTTCTATCCACTTATTTTTTGGCCATTGTTTCGTAAACCAAACGGATGCTGGAGCAATGCAGCTGTAAATTTTGGGTGTTTCAAATTTCAACGGTGCAGGGTAGAGGCGAGGTTGAATGTTCCCAGTAATATTTAAATGTTCGATGAGTTTTAAATTACGAGCACATTCGTGCAAACCATTGCTTACCGAGTGATTTACTTTGTGTTTGAAAAGGATGGAGAATGGATTTTTTCGAAATCCGCTTGTTGAAATTGCTCCTGAAAATGCCGTTAAGAAACCCGAAGCCGCAAATCGTTGACAATTGATTACAAGGTCGTATTTCTGCCTGCGAATGGCGATCAGCAATAACATGAGGTTTTTGTATTTGCCCAATTGCTTATCCCACACAAAAACAGTTTTCAAAAATGGATGCCCTTGAAAAAGTGTTTGATTTCCTTTCCGAACAAGCATATCGATTCTTGCTTCTGGAAATTCACCATGCAGCGCTTCGAGCAAAGGAGTTGCTAAAATGACATCGCCAATAAATGCTGTTTGGATAATGAGGATTTTTTTCAAAGCGGATGCTTCAACTTAGTCGAGTGAGAAATTAACACGAACAGTAATCGATGCCGTTTTATTTCTCGATGAAGTATTGAATGTTCCTCCCCAAGAATAATCTTCGTTGCTGTTTTGACCCGTAATTTGGAAAATTCCCATGTCGCCAGTTTCCATTTCTCCGAGAGAAGCACCAGCATTTTCAGCAATTTTTTCAGCGCGGATGCGTGCATCTTTTGCTGCAGCGGCCAATAAATCGATTTTCAAATCGGCCAACTTAGTATAGTAATACCTCGGTTCGTTCGAACTTAATTCAATGCCATCATTAATTAATTCGGTTACTTCTCGCGAAACAAGTTCAACAAGATTTACATTTTTCGATTCAATGTTCACCTTTTGACTCAATTTGAACCGCGCAAAAGTGGTTATCTCAGAACCATCGGGATAGCGTTTAGTTTCATATTCCTTTTCAATTTCAACCGCCGAAAAAACAACTTCATTCGCACTAATTCCTTTGGTTACAATGTATTGTTTAATGCGTTCTTGGTCCGTTTTTAAGGAGTTAAACGCTTCTTGTAAATTTACGGCTCTGCGAGAAAAACTTGCCGACCAAACGATCAAGTCAGAATTGAAATCGCTGCTTGCCAGACCTGTTACAGAAATTTGACTGGGTGTGCGCTTCGATTTTAAGTATGAATTTCCTAAAATCCAAGTACCTAAAATGATTGCGATTGCGATTGTGAGTGTGGGAAGTAAATTTTTCATTTTATACAGCTACATTATACTCACGAAGAGCATCGTTAAGTGAAGTTTTCATATCGGTACTAGCCTTTCTTTGCCCAATAATTAATGCACAAGGTACTTGATAATCGCCAGCCGGGAATGTTTTGGTGTAAGATCCAGGAATAACGACCGAACGCGCAGGAACTTTTCCTTTGTATTCGATTGCTTGATCTCCGGTTACATCAATAATTTTAGTGCTTTGTGTAATCACCACATTGGCACCAAGAACAGCTTCTTTTCCAACATGCACACCTTCAACGACGATGCAACGAGAGCCAATAAAACATCCATCTTCAATAATAACCGGACTCGCTTGAACAGGCTCGAGCACTCCGCCTATTCCAACGCCACCGCTTAAATGCACATTTTTTCCAATTTGTGCGCATGAACCAACGGTTGCCCAAGTGTCGACCATGGTTCCTTCGTCTACGTATGCACCAATGTTAACATACGAAGGCATGAGAATCGTACCCGGAGCAATGTAACTTCCATAACGTGCAACGGCATGTGGAACAACGCGAACTCCCAAGGCAGCATATCCAGTTTTCAATTCCATTTTATCGTGAAACTCAAAAGGTCCAAGTTCAATGGTTTTCATTTGTTGAATGGGGAAATACAAAATCACAGCTTTCTTCACCCAATCATTAACTTTCCAACCATCCAGACTAGGTTCTGCAATGCGAATTCTTCCTTTATCGATTTCCTCAATGACGTCTCGAATCGTTTTTTGAACGGAAACATTTTTCAACATTTCCCGGTTTTCCCAGGCTTGTTCAATGGTTGCTTGCATCATGGTGCAAATATAAAGGTTTGATTGTCCCATGACCCATCGAAATCATTAAAAACTACAGCGGAATCAAATTATTAACAAGCTTCATAATCGACGTTGCAAGGAACATACATGTTCTATCTTCGCAGTATGATTTCCTATTCCCGATTTACTCTTGAAAATGGTCTGAAGGTGATTGTTCACGAAGACCCGTCAACACCTTTGGCTTGTATCAATATTTTATATGATGTGGGTGCCCGCGATGAACATCCCGATCAAACCGGATTTGCTCATTTATTCGAACATTTGATGTTTGGAGGGTCTGTCAATATTCCAAGTTACGACACGCCTTTGCAAGAAGCTGGTGGTGAAAACAATGCCTTTACCAATAACGATATCACCAATTATTATTTAACTCTTCCTGCACAAAATCTGGAAACAGGTTTCTGGCTCGAATCGGATCGCATGCTCAGTTTGGCATTTTCCGAAAAAAGTCTCGAAGTGCAACGAAGTGTTGTTATAGAAGAATTCAAACAACGA
>CALQJV010000150.1 GCA_943330985.1 Chitinophaga pinensis | reverse complement strand
GTGGTATTGGATTAAGCATCCATAATGTGCGTGCAACAGGATCTTATATTCGTGGTACAAATGGAACATCGAACGGAATTGTTCCTATGCTTCGTGTGTTTAACGACACTGCCCGATACGTGGATCAAGGAGGAGGAAAACGCAAAGGGTCATTTGCAGTATACATTGAACCTTGGCATGCAGATATTTTCGATTTCCTCAACCTAAAAAAGAATCATGGTAAGGAAGAAGGTCGTGCGCGTGATTTGTTTTATGCGCTTTGGATTCCCGATTTGTTCATGAAACGTGTGGAAGAAGAAGGTGACTGGTCTTTGTTCTGCCCAAATGAAGCACCCGGTCTTTCGGACTGCTGGGGTGAAAAATTTGAAGCCCTTTATGAGCAATATGAATTAGAAGGAAAAGCTCGTAAAACGGTGAAAGCACGTGAAATTTGGTCTTCTATTTTGGAAGCTCAAATCGAAACAGGAACTCCTTACATGCTATACAAAGACGCATGTAATCGTAAGAGCAATCAACAAAATTTAGGTACAATCAAATCATCGAATTTATGTACCGAGATTATTGAATATACCGACGAAAATGAAGTTGCCGTTTGTAATCTAGCATCCATTGCTTTGCCTCGTTTTATCATTGATGGCAAGTTCGATCACAATAAATTATTCGAGGTAACCTACCAAATCACGCTTAACCTCAACAAAATTATAGACGGAAACTACTATCCTGTAATTGAAGCAGAGCGTTCTAACCTACGTCACCGTCCAATTGGTATTGGTATTCAAGGTTTAGCAGATGCATTTATTTTACTTCGTTATCCATTCGAATGTGAAGAAGCTCAAGCGTTAAATCGTGAAATTCACGAAACCATTTATTACGCTGCCATGACTGCTTCTAAAGACCTTGCGATAAAAGATGGTCATTATGAATCATACCCTGGTTCTCCAGTTTCAAAAGGTGTTTTCCAATACGATATGTGGAATGTTACACCAACCAACCGTTGGGAGTGGGATATTTTAAAAGAAGAAGTAGCTAAATACGGCGTTCGTAATTCCCTATTGCTTGCACCCATGCCAACGGCTTCAACCTCTCAAGTTTTGGGTAACAATGAATGTTTCGAACCATACACAAGTAATATTTACACACGCCGTGTTCTTTCGGGTGAGTTCATTATCGTAAACAAGCATTTGCTTCGCGACTTAGTTGACCTGGGCATTTGGAACGAAGGATTGAAAGATAAAATCATTGGAGCTAACGGATCAATCCAACAGATCGTTGAAATCCCTGATAACATCAAGGAACTTTACAAAACAGTTTGGGAGATTCGTCAACGTACCATCATTGATATGGCAGCAGATCGTGGTGCATACATCTGTCAGTCGCAATCCTTGAATATCTTCATGGAATCGGCGAACATGGCCAAACTTACTTCGATGCACTTCTACGCTTGGAAGAAAGGCTTAAAAACCGGAATGTACTATCTACGTTCGAAGGCGGCAGCCGATGCAATTAAATTCACAGTTCCATCGCAAGCAGAACCACAGAAAGTGGCAGTTGTTTCCGAAAATCCGAATGTTGCTGTAATGGACGCCATGGGTGAGATTTCTTGTTCTTTAGACAATCCCGAAGGTTGCGAAGCCTGTGGAAGTTAATTGAATCAAACGATAATTGAAAAGCCCCGATATTTTGAAGAATATCGGGGCTTTTGTTTACGTAAAAATCCCAAAAAGAAGATACGCAATTAGTCCAAATTACGCATTAGAAATGCGAAATCGATAAAGAACCTGTAAGTTAATTTTAACAAAAATTGAAAACATCTTCTATCCCGAAGATTTTCGGGACGGGATTACCCTCTTAAAACCATTAGTTCAGCACTTTGGTGCTTTCTAATGATTAATTCGGGATTAATTTGCTTTCTTCAATTCTACTTCTAACTTTTTAGGAGAAAATGCATGTTCGTTTGTTCCGTAAAAGAACGATTTAATATTACCATTCCACAGATAAAACACACCCGGAGTCTCTCCCGTTTCGCCAATTAAGGTCCAAAATGCAGGAGCATCCAAAACACGATTAGGGAATTTCTTTCCAGCAATCGTGAAGAATTCAGGGATCTTTTCAGCTTCTTCATCCATAAAGAAAATGAAGGTTTTAGGAAAATCTGGCTTTTTAGATAAAATTGCCAATTGCTTTGCCGCTTCCTGACAATGATCGCAACCCGGAGCAAAAAAGCATACTAAATATTTGTCCTTATCGACATTATAGGTTTTACCGTTCGACTGAGTGTAGGATGAAAAACGAGATTTCACCGCAACAGGACCTTTGGGTTTAGCAGGTATTGAATCTTTAACAGCAACTGAATCGCCTTTTATTTGCTCGGGAATAATCATTTCGACAGACTCGGGAGTTGCAAGAGAATCTTCCTCCTCGAAAACTGTTTGAGTAACGGTCTGCTCTTCCAATGTCTTACATGGACAAAAAGGCAAATACACAAAAACGGCAAGCGTGAAAAATGACCAAATAAGGAAAAGTCGTTCAATGCGATGATCAATTTGTGCTTCCTCGGTTAATCGATAAAGCCAAACCAACAGGGCAATGGTGACAATGTTCTTTGCAAATGCTTCGAGCGGCGTCATAGGAATTAACTGACCAAAACACCCGCAATTTCCATTCATTGCTCCATGTTTCACCATCTCAATACTTAAATGAACACAAAATGCTGCGAGTAAAAGTATCGTCGCAGGAATCACAATGCGTTTCAAAAAATGCGGCTGTAATAGAGCGAACGCTACAGCCAACTCAACCCCTAAAATGAAGCGTGAGAAAAAAGGCGCCATGCACCAAGAAACAAGCTGTAGGTCGACCAGCTGCTTTTCGAATGCCCAGACAGGAAACATTTTCGCTAAAGCGGAAACGATAAAAAGGGCAAAAATTAAAATGCGAATGCCCCAAGCGAGATTACGTTTATTCATTTTCTTAAAATTAAGTTGAATTTCAGAATTGCAAATAAAATCAATTTACAAACATACTTCGCAAACAGAATTTTAACTACTGATTATCAGCAGATAAAGAAAATAAATAAACCTTGGAAACATTTTAGTCGACTCTTTGTTTCCATAGTTCCCATTTCTATTATCTTTGCCGCCGATGCACGAGAAACTCCAAAACATCATTTTACACGCTCGCACTATTTTTATGCGATGCGGCATCAGGAGCGTAACCATGGATGATGTTTCTCGCGAAATGGGGATTTCAAAAAAGACGCTTTACCAGTTTGTAAAAGACAAAACCGATTTGGTGAATCAAACCATGAAAGTGGAAATTGATTGCGACCAACAAAAGATTTCAGAAATCACGCTGAAGAACTTAAATGCCATTGATGAGATTTTTGAAATTACCCAGTTAGTTTCGGATAGAATAAAGCACATGCATCCCTCGATATTGTTCGATATGCAGAAATACTATCCTGAAGCTTGGGATATAATTGATAAACATCGAAGAGATTTTATTATCAAAACCATCAAACAAAATATTATTACCGGTCAAGAGCAAGGTCTTTATCGTAAAGAAGTCAATTCAACCATTGTTGCGCGATTATTCTCATCTACGGTAGATGTGTTGTCGGACATTGATTTTTTTGCAGATCCGAATATAACACAAGCGATGGTTTACAATGAAAATTTGAATTATCACTTGCATAGTATTACCAATGCAACAGGAAAAGCTTACCTCGAAAATAAACTCTCATTACTCAATACTCCTCATTATGAAAAATAAAGTGCTGCTGCTTTTGCTTATTGCATCGGCCGGACTCCATGCACAGACTGCCGAAAATGCAAAATTCACTTTGCAACAAGCAATCGATTTCGCAATTAAGAACGGATACAGCGTTAAAAATGCTGCAACGGACATTGAAATTGCCAAAAAGAAAGTTGCCGAAATTCGAGGAATTGGGATTCCACAATTGAAAACAGATGCTTCTTTTCAAGATTTCCTTCAAGTTCCGGTGAGTATTATTTCGGCCAATGCATTTAATCCACAAGCTCCAAATGGAACATATCTTCGAATTCCTTTTGGTGTAAAATACAATGCGAGCATTGGATATACAGCATCTTGGTTAGCCTTTAGCGGAGAATATCTTGTAGGCTTACAGGCATCCAAAGCGTATGTTGACATATCTCAAACGACCTTGCGCAAAAGTGAAATTGAAGTAAAAGAAAATGTGATTAGAGCCTACAACCTTGTTTTAATATTGAAAGAGAACAAGCGCATTTTATCTGAAAACATTCGTTCTTTAGATCAATCAATCGAACAAACTCAAGCTTATAATAAGGAGGGATTTGTTGAAGAATTGGATGTTGATCGCTTAAATCTTCTAAAAAACAACTTAAGTACAACCCTAACAACGCTTGAGCAACAAATGG
>CALQJV010000149.1 GCA_943330985.1 Chitinophaga pinensis | reverse complement strand
AGTGTGGGTGCATCTCCCATGCAAAATATTGGTGCCTATGGATGTGAAATAAAAGACACATTTTATTCCCTTCGGGCGATGGATATTCAAGATGGAAGCATCCATGAATTCGATGCAAACCAATGTAAATTCGGCTACCGAGATAGCATTTTCAAACACGAAGCAAAAGGACGATACATCATACTTTCAGCTAAATTTAAACTTTCAAGTAAAGATCACCAAATCAAAACATCGTACGGGGCCATTTCCCAAGAATTGGAAAAAATGGGCATTCATAACCCAAGCATTCGCGATGTGAGCAATGCAGTCATTGCCATTCGAAAGTCTAAACTTCCCGATCCTGATGTGATTGGAAATGCTGGAAGTTTCTTTAAAAATCCTGTGGTAAAAAATTCTATTGTGGAGAAAATCAGAAGTACGAATCCCCAAGTAGTTTCATATCCAGCCGGTGAAAATCATTCAAAATTAGCTGCAGGATGGCTTATTGAAGCAGCTGGATGGAAAGGATTTCGTCGTGGCGACGCAGGTGTCCATGCTTTGCAAGCCCTCGTTTTGGTTAATTACGGAAATGCTACCGGCAAGGAAATCTGGCAATTATCGCAGGATGTTGTGGATGATATAGCTATAAAATTTGGCGTTGAATTAGAACGTGAAGTGAACATCGTTTAATGGTTTTTGACTTTACGATTATTAAATGAAATTTATGAAGACAATCCTAACAATTCTTTTGACTTCTTTGATACTCATTTCTTGTTCCAAGGAGAAATATCCAAGAGTTGAATACCGAGTGAATTCTAGTGGATCAGCATTAATTGTATACACAATGGTTACACCATCGGTGCGACAAGAAACCGTTTCTGGAAGCTGGGAAGTTTCTTTTAGACATTCGAAAGGCGCTAATGTTTTTCTTTCTGCTATCAACACAGGAATTGGCACAACAAGTATCTCAGTATATGTAAACAAGGAATTGCTCTTCACCGAAACAACTCAAATTCCTGGTGGAGTAATCGAAATTTCAGAAGTTTTGCCTTGAAGAATTTGGTGAATTTTAAACAGTTCTTGTTTCGAAAACGTGAATAAAAATCATTCGCGATATTATTGGTCTAATCCAATAAAGTAAATAAACATTTAACTTTGAAATCGTAAAAACTCAAGCACAAGTTAAATTCTCATCAAGCATCTCAGGATTACCAGAGAAATAGAAATTTGCTAAGTTAAGTTGATGGTGAAAGAGTTGAAAACTACTCCTTCAGAATTTGAGATCTAATTGAACCTTTTCTCCCCAGTGCTTCAATAACATAAGTACCAGTGGATAGAGACTTCAGACTTACCTTACACGTATTCTGTTCTATAAGTAATTGCAGGGTTTGACTATAAATCCGAAGTAAAAAAATCACATCATCGGACTTAATAGTAATATCATTACAAGCTGGATTCGGGTAAATAGTTGAGTGATTATCAGATTGGTCTGTTCCCAAGGTAATTAAATAGGATGTTAAACAACTGTACGTTTAACACTGAAACAGAATTTACTTCCTTGTCTCGGCTCACTTTCTACCCAAATATCGCCAAGATGCTTTTCGGCGATTTTTTTACAAACAGCCAATCCAATGCCGGTTCCAGAATATTCGTTTCGATTGTGAAGGCGCTTAAAAGGAAGATAAATGGTATCGAAATGCCTACTATCAATGCCAATACCATTGTCTTTAAAACAAAAAACCACATGCGTTTCTGTGCAGCTCGATGAAATACTGATTTCGGGAAAGGGTTTATCGCAATATTTCAAGGCATTCGAAATGATATTATCGAACACCTGGCCAATCAATGATGGAATTCCACGGATATCATCCAACTGCTCGACATGAACAATGGCCTTTTTATCGCGAATAACTTGCTGATAAACACGTAACGTATCAGCTATAATTTGATTGGTGTGAATTGGTGCAAAATCTTCTTCGGTTGTTCCAATGCGCGAGTAGGTGAGTAAATCCTGAATAAGCCGTTTCATTCGCAAGGCACCATCAATTGCAAAATTGATGTATTGTTCAGACTTTTCATTTTTCTCAATATCATTGCTCGAAAGAAGCAATTGCATAAAACTGGAAATCATGCGCAATGGTTCTTGCAAATCGTGCGAAACGATGTAGGCAAATTGCTCTAATTCCTTATTGAAACCCTGTAATTGTTTCGCTCTAACTTGCAAGGCTTCGTTCAAATGAACCAGTGTTTCCTCACTCTCTTTCAATGCTGTAATGTCTTGCATGGCGCCCAACATTTTAACAGCCTCACCTTTAGAATTGCAAAGAAAAATCCCCCGATTTAAAATGAATTTGTACGAACCATCTGCACATCGATAACGAAACTCATCGGTCCATAACGATTCACCATGATTCATGGTGGTAGTTAAGCTGTTATGAATACGATCGGTATCACTATGATGAATAAATGACTTCCATCCATCATAGTTATTATGATTCAGAGTATCGTGACCAAATAAACGTTTGAAATTATCACCCCATTCAATGGAATCCTTCCGAATATCCCACTCAAAAATCACATCATTTGTCGCTTGCGAAATATATTTAAAACGTTCGTTGTTATGCCGAAGATCTTCCAACATTTTTTTTCGAAAAGAGATGTCTTTTGCGGCTCCATAAATAATTCCATCTTGAGGATTATAAGCAAGCGACCATTCTAAAACAATTGTTTTTTGATTGGCTACAAATTCGATTTCGAAATTTACTAACAAATCCTTTTTTAAACGCTGAAGGGCTTCGCGTGCGATATCCATATTCGATTCTTCTATAAAATCGAAGAACGATAACGTGGAAAGCTCTTCGGTAGTTTTACCTAATATTTCACGAAGGTGTCGATTGGCTTTGAAAAAACGTCCTGAAACATCTAACAAACAAATAAAGTCAGGAACAAGCTCAAAAACCTGATTGAAATCGTAATCCAAACGGCTACGTTCAATGCGAATTCCCAATTGATTAGATAAAAGTTGAATTAATTGAACGATCTCCGATTCATTTGCGAGTTCTTTATCCGAATGAAAAAAAGTAAGCGATGCAACTAAACGTCCTTCACATAATATAGGAAAGGAAAATCCACTTTTCAAACCCGCTTTTTCGGCCCAGTTTTTACGTGGAAAATTGGCATTGAGAAAAAAGTTTTTTACTTGGTTTGATAATGCATTCCCTTTATAAGTTCGGAGCGAATCCGATTCCTCATTTGTTAATTCAAGGGTTGATGAGATAGCCAGAAAATCACTGAAGGAATCGTTTTGTGGATAGTAATGTGCGAACAATCTATTTTTTCGTTGTTGTTGATCGGGCAACCAACATTCGCCGCATTCCCAATTATAACGCTTGCAAATAATTTCAAGCATCTGGGTTAATTTCTCTTTCAAACCCGATTTGCTCTCAAAAGGCACTAACAATTGATCAACGAAATTATCCAATCGTTTATGGACTATTTCATCGGTTACGTCGAAACCACTTGCATAAACGCCCACAACATGCCCAGATGCCATCATGGGGGTTACCGTAAAACGAAACCAAATGACATTTCCTTTCGATTGTTTGAAAGTGCCGATATACTGTTGAGGTATACCTTGCCAAGCCGATCGAAATGCTTCTGTATAATCGTCTGCATCATCATGCAATTGATCCAACACATCGTGCAACTTTAATTGAAACAAATCCACTTCTGAGATACCGCAGATATTAGAAAAAGCAGAGTTTACATAAATGAAATTTTCATTTGCAGAGAGACTAAAAACAAGTTCGTTACTCTCATTAAAAACATTCGAAAGAAACTCAATATTGGCTTCTGCAATGAGATTAATTTGTTGTGGATTTGTGAGATTTTGTTGTGTCCAAACCTGATACATTCGCCCATTTTCGGTAAAAGAAGCAATCAAAAAATTTACCCAAAACCGATGACCTCCTTGTGTTAAAACTTCCAATTCGGGCTGTAAGGTTTTTCCAGCGAAAAGGGCCGATTTAAATCCATTGCGTTCGTTTCGAGGATCGGCAACGCTGAAGCAATCGAATGGATCTAAACCATAAATTTCGGATCGTTTGTATTCCGTTAAAGCGCTAAAAGCACGGTTTACATAGTCGATACGAAGCTTCTTAATATCTTGTTCTTCGGAGAAACTTGTAATCATAACAACTGAAGAACCATATTCGACAGCACCCATTAAAATGTTTAAAGGTAAACTAGTATCCGGAAGAGAGTTATTCATCTTCTTTTGTGTTTGTTCCCAAGATTCCTTCGAGCACCGAGTTTATCACCGATAAAATGAGACTAAAAATCAATGCCCAGAAAAAACCATCAACTTGAAATTCATCCAGTAAATTATCGGCGATTAAAATAATACCCGCATTAATTACCAACAGAAATAAACCAAGACTAAAAATAGTAACCGGAAGAGTTAAAATAACGAGGATGGGTTTGATGAATGCATTGAGAAATGAAAGCAAAATGGCTAGCATT
>CALQJV010000148.1 GCA_943330985.1 Chitinophaga pinensis | reverse complement strand
TCATGGGCTTTTACCGCAAATAATGTGGATGTTGACTTCATGGTTTCGGAAGAATTCAAGAAGAAAGGTTCTGCATTGCGCGGTTCAGTTATGATTGTAGGTCCGCTTCTTACTCGATTTGGTCGTGGGTATATTCCTAAACCGGGCGGAGATAAAATTGGTCGCCGCAGAATGGATACCCATTTTATTGGCTTTCAAAATCTAGGAGCTTCTTTCGATTTCGACAGCGTTGATAGTTTCTACAAAGTGGAAGCTAAAGAACTTAAAGGTGCTTACATGTTGCTCGATGAAGCATCTGTGACAGGTACAGCAAATATTTTGATGGCTGCAACAATGGCCAAAGGAACAACTACAATCTTCAATGCTGCCTGCGAGCCTTATATTCAACAATTGTGTAAAATGTTGAATAGTATGGGCGCCAAAATTACGGGCATTGGTTCCAATTTATTGACCATAGAAGGTGTCAACGAATTGGGTGGTTGCGAACATCGTATGTTGCCCGATATGATTGAAATTGGATCTTTCATTGGCTTGGCTGCTATGACCCAAAGCAATATCCGAATTAAAGATACCGGCTACGATCATCTTGGTGTAATTCCCGATGTGTTTCGTCGTTTGGGCATTGAGCTTTTTCGTGATGGTGATGATATCGTTATTCCTGAACAAGAAAGTTATACCATCAATAAATACATCGATGGATCTATATTAACGGTGTCTGATTCTCCTTGGCCTGGGTTTACTCCCGATCTTTTGAGTATTATTTTGGTTGTTGCTACTCAGGCAAATGGAAGTGTGTTGGTTCACCAAAAAATGTTCGAGAGCCGTTTGTTTTTTGTTGACAAACTCATCGATATGGGTGCCCAAATTATTTTATGTGACCCTCATAGGGCGACAATAATTGGACTTAATCGTAAGAATAAACTACGAGGAATTCGCATGACTTCTCCTGATATTCGTGCAGGTGTTTCCTTATTAATTGCGGCTCTCTCAGCAGAAGGAACGAGTATTATTGATAACATCGAACAAATAGATCGCGGTTATCAAAATATCGACACACGACTTCAAGCCTTAGGTGCTCAGATTAAACGCTTTTAATTCTTTTGAATTGATTATAAGACAATCGGGATATTTTATCAATCCCAATCTTACCTTTTTTTAATTTAAGGCTCACTATTTGATATCAAAATTTATAAATTTGAACTATGAAAAAACTAAATCTATTACTTGTAATTGCTGCATTTACTTTTATTCTAGGTGGTGCATTTTTAAACGGACAAAGTCAAAAATCATCGAACCAAAATCCACCAATTGGTGTTCAAATTGGTAACGTGGCTCCGGAGTTAACCCTTTCCAATCCAGACGGAAAAGAAATTAAATTGTCATCACTACGTGGCAAAGTTGTTTTGATCGATTTTTGGGCTTCATGGTGTGGACCTTGCCGAATGGAAAATCCAAATGTGGTGAATGCTTATAATAAGTATTCGAAAATGAAATTTAAAGAGGCGAAAGGATTTGCTATCTACAATGTTTCATTGGATATGAAAAAAGACCCTTGGCTTGCCGCTATTAAAAAGGATGGATTGGTTTGGGAAAATCACGTGAGCGATTTAGGAGGTTGGGGCTCTAAAGCTGCAGCCCTATATGGTATTAATAGCATCCCTGCAAACTTTCTGATTGACGCGAATGGTGTAATACTTGCTAAAAATCTTCGAGGTGCAGCTCTTGATGCAGAACTTGATAAACTTATAAAAAACTAATATTCTTTCTTAAGAATTACCCTGACAAATCTTTGTCGGGGTTTTTTATGCTTCAATATTTTAATGTTTTATCGCATTCTGTCATAATGTCTTTTAGGGCTTGATGGCACTATCGTTGCCAATGGGCGAAATTCTTAACAATGCGTAAGCGAATACGAAATTTTTTTACAAACATGAGCCAGCAAGGAAATCATACTCCCAACGAAAATACAATTGATTCATCTCAATCCAACGAACAACCAATAAACTCGAAAGAAAATATGGTGGTTGATTCGGAAGTTAACTCGGAGGAATCAGTAAATCCCGATAATATAAAAAGTGAGAATAAAGAAGACGAATGGCAATTGAAATATGCAGAAATGAATGATCGGTATCTTCGTTTGTATTCTGAATTTGATAATTATAGAAAACGGAGTGCCCGAGAACGCGTTGAGTTTTCAAAAACTGCTGCATCTGACACTTTTACTGCCATTCTGCCCGTATTAGACGATTTTGATCGTGCTGCAAAAGCAATGGAAAATGCAGAGGATATTGCTGTTGTAAAAGAAGGAATGCAACTTATTTATCACAAATTTAGAAATATCCTAGTCTCCAAAGGTTTGGAGGAAATGAACTCGCAGGGCGAGACGTTCGATGCCGATTTTCATGAAGCCATTACATCCATTCCTTCGCCCGACGATTCCTTGAAAGGCAAAGTGGTGGATGAATTAGAAAAAGGATATTCACTTAATGGTAAAGTAATTCGTTTTGCCAAAGTAGTTGTTGGAAGTTAATTATTGAGAAATTCGACATGGCAAAAAGAGATTATTACGAGATATTAGGAGTTTCTAAAAACACGGATGAAACTGAATTAAAAAAGGCTTATCGAAAGATGGCTGTTAAATATCATCCCGATAAAAATCCCGACGACAAAGAAGCGGAAGAGAAATTCAAGGAAGCTGCCGAAGCATATGATGTTTTAAGCAATCCCGATAAACGAGCTCGATACGATCGCTTTGGCCACCAAGGTGCTGCAAGTTCAGCTGGTGGCGGTGGATATGGCGGAGGCGGTATGAACATGGATGATATCTTTAGCCAGTTTGGAGATATTTTCGGGCAATCCGGTTTTGGTGGTGGATTCGGAGGTTTTGGTGGCGGTCAGCAACAAGGACGCCGTGTTCACAAAGGCACCAATCTTCGTATCAAAGTAAAACTTACCCTGGAAGAAGTTGCAACGGGGGTAGAAAAAAAGATTAAAGTAAATAAGTTCGTTCCATGTAAAACATGTACAGGAACAGGTGCTGATAAAGGTTCTTCATTTAACACATGTAATACATGCAAGGGAGCTGGTAGAGTTACGCGCATAACCAATACCATTCTTGGTCAAATGCAAACAGCTTCTTCTTGTCCCGCTTGCGATGGAGAAGGTAGAACAATTGCAAGTAAGTGTAAAACCTGCTCGGGCGATGGAATAATTCGAGACGAAGAAGTGATTAGCATCAACATTCCGGCGGGCGTTGGAGAAGGAATGCAACTCAATGTTGCTGGACGTGGAAATGCTGCACCGCGCGGCGGAGTTTCCGGCGATTTATTAGTGAGCATTGAAGAAGTGGAACATCCTGAACTTAAAAGAGATGGTACAAATCTTTACCACGATTGTTATATCAGTTTTTCGGATGCAGCTTTAGGGACTTCGATCGAAATCCCTACGCTTGAAGGTAAAGCCAAATTTAAAATCGAACCTGGAACTCAAAGTGGTAAAGTTTACCGACTTCGTGGAAAAGGTCTTCCCGAAGTGAATGGCTATGAAAGAGGTGATATACTTGTTGATGTAAATGTTTGGACGCCTCAACAATTAAGTCCAGAAGAAAAACAGATTTTGGAAGGATTGAGAACTGCCGTTAATTTTACTCCTCAACCCGGAAAGAAAGAGAAGTCGTTTTTTGATCGTATGAAGGAGTATTTCCATTAAGTTTTATTTTAAATATATTTGACGGCCACGATGTGGCCGTTTTTATTATGTCTACACCCTTATTTGAAGCCCGCAATATCTCGAAGTATTACGGAAACTATTGTGCATTAAACGATGTGAGCATTGTTGTAGAACCAGGATCTATTTTTGGTTTACTTGGCCCAAACGGCGCAGGTAAAACATCCTTGATTCGAATCATCAATCAAATTACCATTCCAGATTCAGGAAGTCTGTTTTTTAATGGAGAACCGATGAACTTATCGCATGTTCAACGAATCGGGTATTTGCCCGAGGAGCGTGGTCTCTATAAAAAAATGGAGGTTGGAGAACAATGCATGTATTTGGCTCGCTTGCGTGGACTAGAAAAAAATGAAGCGAAACGTCGTCTTCGTATTTGGTTCGAAAAGTTTGAAATGCAATCGTGGTGGAATAAGAAGGTGGAAGAGCTTTCGAAAGGAATGGCTCAAAAAGTTCAGTTTGTTGTAACGGTCTTGCATGAACCTGAATTGTTGATTTTCGATGAGCCCTTCTCAGGTTTCGATCCAGTGAATGCTGCAATCATCCGCAATGAGATTCTCGATTTAAGTAAAAAAGGATCTACCATCATCTTCTCTACACATCGCATGGAAACTGTTGAGGAGTTATGCGATAGTATTGCACTTATTAACAAAAGCAAGAAAATTCTAGATGGTAAAGTGCTCGACATCCAAAATCAATTTCGTAATAATACGTTCGAAATGGTATTTCGTGGTAACATGCTTTCGTTTACAACCGCACTTTGGACTGGATTTGAGTTGATTGATAAGCAAGCCGATGG
>CALQJV010000147.1 GCA_943330985.1 Chitinophaga pinensis | reverse complement strand
TCCTCAGAAACCCAAAGGGCGATTTTATTCAAAAAGAACGGTTGTTAGTGTCGTTTATTTAATTCTCTTCTTCAGCCTGCCTTTCATTAAGTTCAATGGCGATCCATTGATCATGATGAATATTATTCAACGGAAATTTATCATTTTCGGCCTGGTTTTTTTTCCTCAGGATTTATTTCTCTTTGCGCTGGCAATGCTCACATTTATGGTGTTCATTGTTTTGTTTACCGTCATTTTCGGTCGCTTGTTTTGTGGATGGGCATGTCCGCAAACGATATTCATGGAAATGGTTTTCCGAAAAATTGAATATTGGATAGAAGGCGATGCAACGAAACAGAGGCAATTGAATAGAGGCCCCTGGAATGCAGAAAAAATTCGTAAAAAAGGAAGCAAATCATTTATTTTCTTAATACTATCATTCATTTTTGGCAACTTCTTTCTTTCCTATATTATTGGGATGGATATGCTCATTCATATCATTGAAGAGCCCCTTTTTAATCACATTGGAGGATTGACAGCCATGGTGTTTTTTACGGCTGCGTTCTACTTTGTTTATATGTATTTCCGAGAACAAGTCTGTTTGGTAGTATGTCCATACGGACGACTTCAAGGTGTTTTACTCGATAAGAATTCGATTGTTGTTGCTTACGATTACTTGCGCGGGGAGCCTCGAGGCAAACATCATAAAGGAGAAAACACATCCCAATTAGGAGATTGCATCGACTGTGGATTATGCGAACGTGTTTGTCCTACTGGTATTGATATTCGTAATGGAACTCAACTCGAATGTGTTAACTGCACTGCTTGTATAGATGCATGCGACAGTATAATGGAAAGTGTAAAAAAACCAAAAGGATTGATTCGATACGATTCTGAAAACGGAATAGCTCAAGGAACGAAACTTCGATTAACCACAAGAATGATTGGATATTCAGCTGTTTTGGTTGTGTTAGTTGTAGGACTCAGTTTCGGAATTGCCAAGAGACACGAAGTAGAAGCTACGATTTTGAGAGCTCCTGGAGCATTATTTCAAGAAGTTGGTGCAGACTCGGTAAGTAATCTGTACAATTTCAAAATAGTAAATAAAACCAAAGTCGATATGCTAGTGGATCTTGTTTTAGAATCTCCCAAAGGGGAAATTCAACATATTGGTTCGAAAGAAAATTTAGTTGTACCCTCTGCAGGTCTTATAGAAGGGACATTCTTTGTAATAATTGCCAGAAAAGATTTACATGGAAGAAAAAATGAAATCGACTTTTCACTATTCAACAAGGGTAAAAAAATAGAGGAGACGAGTAGTAATTTTTTAGGGCCAACAGTTAGCAAATAGAAAAGATGAAAATAGGATTCAAATGGAATTGGGGGACAGGAATCGCTTTGGTGTATACTGTTTTTGCTCTAAGTATGATTGCTTTGGTAGTAAGTAGTTTTGGTAAAAAACTCGATCTCGATAGCAAGGATTATTATGCACAAGAATTGGTTTTCCAAAATCAAATCGATAAATCGAATCGTGCACGCGCTTTGGCTTCATCGGTAAAATGGGAGGTTAAGAAAGAGAAAATTATCATTTCGTATCCCCAACAATTTATTGGAAGTGAATTAAGAGGTGATGTTATTTTATTCAAACCTTCGGATAATAATGCGGATGTGAACTTTCAAATTAAAACGGACGAGCAGTTGAAACAAGAGATTTCAACTTCAACGCTATCAAAAGGGATGTATAAAATTCGAATTGATTGGGCTATTGGTAAAGAAACCTATTTCAACGAAGGAGCTATTGACATTCATTAAACGAATATGGAACTTTTAATAGCCGCTTTTTCATTGGGTGTTTTGGGAAGTTTCCATTGTGTGGGAATGTGTGGACCAATAACGCTATCTCTTCCTGTTCATCATTTAAATTTTCAAGGACGCACAGTTGGAATTTTACTTTACAATGTTGGAAGGGCTTTAACCTATTCCATTTTAGGAGGTTTTTTGGGTGCATTGGGAATGGGGGTAATTATTGCTGGCTATCAACAAGCATTATCCATTTCCTTAGGAATCGTGTTGTTATTCAGTGCAACTTTTCCCTTTTGGAAAAACAACGGTTTTTTCAACGTTTCCTTTCCAAGAATAGCCCATTGGTTAAAGGCTCGATTCAGTTATCTATTGAAGAAAAGATCCTTCTCGGCATTATTTGCCATTGGAATTATAAACGGGTTACTGCCCTGTGGCTTAGTCTACATGGCGCTTGCTGGAGCTGCTGCTACTGGCGATATATTATTGGGTGCACTGTTCATGGCGGTGTTTGGGTTGGGTACTTTACCTGCTATGTTCGGTGTCACCCTCTTTTCTTCATTATCGTTTGCATTTCGAAAAAGAATGCAACACATAGCTCCTGTAATTGCGGGCTTAATGGCTTGTTTGTTAATTCTTAGAGGTCTCGGTTTGGGAATACCCTATGTGAGCCCCAAACTTTCTCATAGCAACAATGCAGAGCATGCATGTTGTCAGAAGCCAGAATCTGATAGCAATCACTGATACTAATAGGTATGAATCTTCTTGAAAAATACGCGGTTCCAGGACCTCGATACACAAGTTATCCAACTGTTCCTTATTGGGATTTGGATAAACCTTCGGATGAATCTTGGGAAAATCGGATGCTAAAAACATTTCAAAAAAGCAACGATGACAAAGGCATAAGCATCTATATCCACCTCCCATATTGCGAAAGTCTTTGTACATATTGCGCATGCAATAAACGAATCACGAAAAATCACCGCGTTGAAGAGCCCTATATCCAAGCAATTATTACAGAGTGGGAAAAATACCGCTCATTTTTTCCAACAAAACCAAATCTTGCTGAATTACATTTAGGCGGAGGCACTCCCACCTTTTTTAGTCCTCAAAACTTAAAGCTTATGCTTGATGAAATTCTATCGACTGTAATAGTTATGACCGATGCAGAATTCAGTTTTGAAGGACATCCTGCAAATACAAGTATCGAACATTTAGAAACACTATATTCAATCGGATTTAGAAGAGTTAGTTTTGGAATACAAGATTTTAATGAACGGGTTCAACAAGCCATTCATCGGTTTCAATCATTTAAAGAAGTAGAAATTATCACGGAATCTGCTTGCTCAATTGGGTATACATCCATTAACTACGACTTGATTTACGGTCTACCATTTCAAACATTGGCAAGTACCATTTCAACGATTGAAGATGTAATCAAATTGAAACCGAATCGCATTGCTTACTACAGTTATGCTCATGTTCCTTGGGTTTCGGCCGGACAGCGCATGTATACCGAAGCCGATCTTCCAGCCCCTGAATTAAAAAGAACGATGTATGAAACAGGACGCAATCTTCTTGAAAAAGCAGGATACTATGAAATTGGCATGGATCATTTTGCTATGGAAAACGACCTATTGCTTCTGACAAAGAAGGCAGGGAAATTAAATCGCAATTTTATGGGATATACTTCAACGCAAAGCGAATTGATTATCGGATTAGGAGCCTCATCGATTAGCGATTGCGGAACAGGGTATATTCAAAACGAAAAAAATAGTGAGGCTTATATAGCTAGGATAAATAAAGGTGAATGGGCAATTTCCCGAGGCCATTTATTGAATAGAGAAGATCAAATTATTCGAGAACATATTAAGAATCTGATGTGTCGTTACGAAACCAGTTGGGAATGCACACGCTTACAAACCGATGCCTGGTTTGAAGGATTAGAAAGAATTGATGAATTGATTTATGACCATTTAGTAATCAAAGAACCCTATAAACTTATTGTCACAGAAAAAGGAAAAAATTATATCCGAAACATCTGCATGGCATTCGATGCACGCTTATGGCGAAGTTTGCCCGCAACACAATTGTTTAGCTCTACGATTTAACTTTGGCCAACTTGCTATGTTTTGCGCCATACAAAAGATAAACAACTAAACCGATGAGCAGCCAAACACCAAACCAGATCCAGTTTGAGGCAGCCATACCCGTTAACAAATAGGTACACGAAAGCACACCTAAAACCGGAATGAGTGATAGATTTCGCAAGAAGGTCATTATGGAAAGCATCAAACACAAAGTGAAAAATACCAACATGGGAATTGTATTTGCTGCATTTTCACCTGTTATGTTAAATTGATGTGAAAGGAAATCGGGTGCCCATTTGAATAATGCAATAGCAGAAAATAAAACCATCAGTGGAACAATCCATTTTCCATTGATGTATGGCAAGCGAAATGTTTTATGTGTTTGAACTATGTTGGGGTCTTTGGGAGGCAACATCAATACTCCGCCACATACCAATAAAAAGGCGAACAATGTTCCGATAGATGTGAAATCGAGCACAAATTGCTCATCTGTAAAAAAGATTGGGATACCAACTACCAAGCCCGTTATGATGGAGGAAAATCCAGGAGTTTTGTATTTAGGATGGATTTTCGAAAACCGTTTTGGTAGTAAACCATCGCGACTCATACTCATCCAGATACGTGGTTGACCTAATTGGAAAACAAGTAATACACTTGTCATTGCAAC
>CALQJV010000146.1 GCA_943330985.1 Chitinophaga pinensis | reverse complement strand
CGCGCAATGCAACTTGCCGAAGAAACGGAAACATTTCGAAGAGGAATTTATTCCGGAGCATTGGGGTATTTTACTCCCGAAGGGGATTTCGACTTTGCTGTGATGATTCGTTCATTTACATGGAATCAAACGAATGGCTATCTATCATTCTCAACAGGAAGCGCTATTACACACAAAGCCAATGCAAAAGCAGAATATAATGAATGTCTGTTAAAAGCAGAAGCGTTACTTCAAAGTTTAGTTCGATGAGTCGGCTACTTCAGGATTTTCAACATAAGCTAAACACCCTTGATTTTCCTGAAGGAGAAGCGAAACTCATGCTAGCTTTAAGCGGCGGTCTAGATTCGGTTGTACTTCTTGATTTACTCTCAAAGTCGGGGTTAACGGCCATACTTGCGCACGTAAATTATGGCTTACGCAATGAAGATTCAGATAAAGATGAAGCCCTTACAAGGCATTTAGCCGAAATGTATGGTTGGGAAATAGAAGTACTCGATGCAAAAAATAGTATGCTTCAACACCCGAATGAATCATTGCAAATGGCTGCAAGACGAATTCGGTATGTTTGGTTTTCGGAACTTGAAAAGAAACATCATTTAAAGGCGATTTTTCTAGCCCATCATGCGGACGACCAAATAGAAACATTTTTTATAAAACTATTGCGAGGAAGTGGAAGTGAGGCCTTGTCGGGAATGAGCGAACAAAACGGGGTTTATTACAGACCTCTTTTAGACTTCACGAAAGAAACCTTGCTGGAATATGCACAGGCAAACAAATTAACTTGGAGAGAAGATTTAAGCAACCAATCGGATAAGTATTTGCGCAATGCAATTCGTTTAAATCTGCTTCCAGAACTCAAGAATGTTCAAGCGAATTATTTACAGATGGTGTTAGAATCTGTCGGACGTTTGAAATCGGAACAATCGCAACTTTCCTCGTTTACAGATGCTTGGATAGAAACACATGTAAACCAAACGGAGCATGGGTTTAAGGTATTGAAAAGCGATTTAATGAACGAGTCAAGTCCGCAGTATTTGATTCATGAACTATTAAAAAAACACGGGTTTTCTTGGCGCCTTTGTGCATGTATAACGCAAAACCTTACAAATACCCATACTCAGCACTTTCAAACAGGGGTTTATTCAGTGCAGTTAAACCGCACTTATCTGTCTGTTAATAAGTCGATTGCAAAGGTTTCGGCTGAAGAAAATGTTCTTCAACCAAAAATAATACTCGATTATTTTGACGAAATGCCTGTTGATATTGGATTTGCGACTAAAAATGAGGCTTGGGTGTTGATCGATAAAATTCAGGGTGAATTATGCTTAAGAAAGTGGCAAAAGGGTGATTATTTCTGGCCTTCGGGCATGAATGGGCGCAAACTCTTAAGCGATTATTTTACCGATAGTAAATTGCTTCCTGAAGAGCGTGAAGAACAATGGATTTTAACCTGTGATAAAGAAATCGTTTGGATAGTAAATCGTAGGATTGATAGGCGTTTCGCTGCTTCTCAGACAAGTAAAAATGTAATCCGGTTAACAATTGCATGAGTTAGACCATTTGAAACTCTCTTTTTCCAGATGGCGTAATAGAAAGCATAACATTTTAAAATCTGAAATTATGCGCAATGTGCCTTTAGTTGAAAAAGAAACTGTAAAGAATATGGTTTTTCCAAGAGAAGAAGTTCTAAAAAGTCAAGAATCTGCTTCCGAAAGGCGATCCATGCTCGAACGAGCAACGGTTTTAAGCAATTTGTATCATAACAAAGTGAAAATTGTTTTCGAAGATCGTGATGGAAGCAAAATGGTTGACACCACGATTTGGGCAACTACAGAAGCGGCCATCATGTTAAAAGGCGGAGTTGTAATCCCAATTCATCGAATTCATAGCATCGATTTAGTTTAGTGACATATTGACGCACTGCCAAAAATAATTTCAGAAATCATGACGAAATAAATGAGAATTATATAATTAGGTAAATTGGTTTGCTTTAATTTGAGCCGGGAATGGTTGTTGTTCTCCGGCTCAACTATTTTTATAAAAACCAAAAACACATGAAAAGTATCGTCACAATTGGAATTGTTTTATTAGTAGGAATCCTATTATTTGGAATGGGGGGATGTTCTTATAACAAAATGGTAGAAAAGCAAGAAGCTGTCTCTAGCGCTTGGTCTCAAGTTGAGAATGTATATCAACGACGTTCAGACCTTATTCCCAACTTAGTTAACACCGTAAAGGGTGCTGCAAACTTCGAGAAAGAAACCTTGGAGGCCGTAATGCAGGCAAGAGCAAGTGCAACGAGTGTTAAAGTTGATGCTAGTAAATTAGATGCTGCCAGTTTCCAAAAATTTGAGCAAGCACAACAGGGCGTTTCATCCGCGTTATCGCGTTTGCTTGTTTCCGTGGAAGCATATCCCGATTTAAAAGCAAATCAGAACTTCCGTGATTTGCAGGTTCAATTAGAAGGAACCGAAAACAGAATTGCTGTTGAAAGAAAAACGTTCAATGAAATTGTAAAAGATTACAATAGCCATATTCGTTCATTCCCCAATAATTTATTTGCTGGAATGTTTGGCTTTACACCGAAAGATTATTTCAAAGCAACTGCAGGATCAGACAAAGCACCAGAAGTGAAATTCTAATGGCTAAGAAATTTTTAACTCAGGATGAGGAAGACAAAATCCTGAATGCGATAGAATGGGCCGAGAAAGAAACATCTGGTGAAATTCGAATTCATATAGAATCGAAGTGTAAATTGGATGCCGTAGATCGGGCTGTTGAAGTCTTTTATGCTTTAAAAATGGAGCAGACTTTAGAAAAAAACGGCGTTTTGATTTATGTAGCTTGCAAAGACCGAAAGCTTGCGATATTAGGCGATTCTGGGATTAATGCCGTTGTTCCCGATGGCTTTTGGGATACTGCCCGTGATTTCCTTGTTTCCCAATTTAAGGAAAATAAAATGGCCGATGGTCTTGTTGGTGCCATTGAATTGGCCGGCAAACAATTAAAAGAATATTTTCCATTTCGTTCCGACGACCGTAACGAACTCTCAAACGACATTTCCATTGGCAACTAAATTTTATTTTCGGAGCATCCTCGTTATTCTGCTATTTGGAATTTCATTTTCATGCCTAAGCCGCGATCTTCCCAAGCGACCCGAGCCTGCTGTTTTAATAAATGACTTTGCAGGAATATTAAGTGCCCAAGAAAAGGCTTTGCTTGAAAAGAAATTGGTGGCTTTTGATGATAGCACATCCTCTCAACTATGTATTGTTATTCTTAAAACATTGGATGGGGAGCCGGCCTCATCGTATGCTCCTGAATTATTTAACTTCTGGAAAATAGGCCACGAAGGCCGAAACAACGGGATTTTGATATTGGTTTCGATGGATTCTCATGAAGCGTTTATCAATACCGGTTATGGAATGGAGGAATTTGTTCCCGATATCATGGCAGGTAGAATCGTAAAGGAAGATCTTTTACCCTATTTCAAGAAAGAACTGTATTACGAAGGTCTCGATAAGGCATCAACCGATTTGATGCAAATGCTTAAAGGCACCTTTAAAGGCTTTAAGAAAAAAAATCCCAAGCAGAAAATCCCGCCCATGGCAATTCTAGTATTAATCATCATTGCGGTGATTCTCATTTCTAAATCGAAAGGAGGAGGCGGTGGTGGTCATTATATGCGCACATTTGGTGGCGCAGGCCTAGGTGGGTTTGGTGGTGGATTCGGAAGTGGCTCTGGTGGTGGTTTTGGTGGTTTTGGTGGCGGAAGCACAGGTGGTGGTGGTGCAGGCGGAAGTTGGTAAAAATTGTATCATGTTAAATTTCACTTTCATATTGCACCTTATTAAGAAATAATTTAGGTTTGAATTCTTCATTTATCCATCCTTTTAAACTAAAATCATGAAAACACTTTTACTCTTTATCTCCTTTTTTACATTTTCTTATGCGGCATACGCTCAAATTCCCAAAGGAATGGATGTTTATGATGGATGGGCTTGCACCAAGAAAGGAGACACGCTTCGTGGAAAGATCTGCAACATTGATCCTAAGTCGGGGCAACGTTTGGATAAAATTTTTCTTTTCGATTCTGCCAATAAAAAAAGTCGCTTAGGGGCAGAGAAATTGATTTCATATTTCATGGACGGTAAATTATTTGAATTTGTAACCATGGAAGAATCTCCCGTAGCTGTTCCAATGCAGAAAGCAATAACAGGCGATTTGTGTTTGTATTATGCTTGGTTTCCACTAATGGAAAGTACTCCTCAAAAGTATGTTTACGAAAAAGCAATCTTCTTAAAGAAGAAAGATCAACCCGGATATATTGAAGTATTAGAGAAAAAATTCCAGAAAAACATGGCTTTGTATTTTAAAGGTGATGAAGATATTGTTCAATTAATTAAGGACAATAAATACGAAGCGAAGGATATTGAAAAAATCGTAATAGCGTACAACGAGAAAAAGTGATTCATCATCTGCTATATCAGAAATAGCTTCAAGAAGCCAGTTGTTGAACTAAACTATTTTATCAAAGCCGATTG
>CALQJV010000145.1 GCA_943330985.1 Chitinophaga pinensis | reverse complement strand
TTTCAAGCGACCATAGACTAGAATAATGGTCATATAGAATTTTATAAGCATCATATAAACTAGGTCGTGCAAAAATATTGATTACTAACTGGCCCTGTCCATTAGTTGATAAATGATAAGCGTTTATTCTCTTTATCTTCTCCTCATATTGTTCCTTCAGTTTTCCCTCTAGTTTTTCATCTTCTAATCTTTTGAGATTCTCTTGTTCAACTTTTAATTTAGCCAATTTTTCGGTCTTAGTTTCACTTTTCTCTAGGACCCGTTGTTCAAAACCAATCCAGTTGTATTTTCCATGTTCATCAATTGAGAGATCGCCTGGTGTAACATCAAAAAGACTCGCTTCTTTAAATTGCTTATAAAATTGTTTTATAACTAATTCATCTGCCAAGCCACCATAACCAACAGCAATTCTGTATGGAATATTTTCAATAATAGATGAATCTTTTTCAACTAATAATTGGTTGAATATAGCTAGTTGATCTTCATTAATTTTGAAGTTATCAAAAACGTTTCCGGTCTGAAGATTCCGCCCTATTGAAGATACAAGAAGACCATTGTCGAATATCAACTGATATTCATCGCCACCCTTTTTTACTATGGTTTTTCCTGTAAAATATCCGTTTTTATCTAAATTTCCTGAGATTGATTCGATAGCTTCACCAATAGGAGTTATTTTGAATTCATCATTAATTATGTTATTTGTAAAGGTCATTGAAATTGTATATCCTACCGTCTTTCCTTTTTGTGTTAAAGTTTGTGTTGATGTCCATAGGCCATTCGGTAAACCATCTTTGTATGTTCCTTTAAAATTAAAGACTCCATTCACCCCCGAACCACTTATGGTTTGTTCTACACTCCAATTATCGCTCTTTTTATTTTTAGAATATTTGCCAGAAATGGAAATAGATGCTGAGGAACCGTTCCTACTAAGTTTTCCATTGTAAGTGAAATTGCCTGATCTTATTCTATTTAAATTTTCATCTTCAAAATAAGTATAAGAAGCAGTTCCTTTAAAGTAATTAGTCGGAATACTAAATACATCAACTTCGTTACTATTGATATCATAATCCCCGCTGTAGGTTTTTAGTTGTTGTGCAAAACAAATTGAACTAACTAAAAAAACTCCTAAAATTGTAATAAATTTTTTCATTATAAATTTTAATTATATTCCTACTCATAAGGCTTTTCAGAATACGCCCCGTTTTTTAGCGTGGATTCTAGACTCCACTTTATTTTATCAATTTTTATTATTCAAATAATTCAGCTTTTCAAACACCGCTCATAGAATAAAATCTTAAAACACAGCTAAACAATAAAATGTGTCAAAATTTAGTGTTGAACAAACATAATAAAGCGAACTATTCCAGGCAGATTCAAGTATGTTCATGTTAAATTAAACTGCTACTCGAATATCACAAGAATCATGAACATCAAAATTGGCTTGTATACAATCAATAACTGCTGAGTCAATAAACTTTTAGCTTTAGTAACAAGTGTTAAAAATCCTGATTTCTAAACTAAACCCAAGATTCCATCCATACTTTTTTGCATTCGTGGAAAGTTGCCATTTATTGGGTGACTAATTACCTGAATATCATAGTTTTTTATGAAACTACTGGAAACTTTTTTTGAAATATCCGTTTTCCCTAAACCTATAATGATATTGGGATTAAATAGCTTAATTTCCTGTTCTAGTAGATGCTGATATTTTGATTCAAATAACTCCTCAAATTTGAATCTAGCTTGGTTGCTATTTTTAATTTTATTGGAAGGATCGATAACTAAATATTCTTTGACAAAATCGGAAAATAAAAACAACTTTTCTGGAGCTAGGTACTTTTTGAATGCACTCGCATAAACATTTTGCTTCACATTCGCATACCACCTGTCAATACCAAATGGAGTTGCATACACCATTTTTTCCTTTTTCAAAACATTATAAAAATCATGTGTATGACGAGGTTCTAAGCCCAATATAAGTATACGTGTTTCGGAATTAACAGTACCAGTCAAAATGGGCATATCAATTCTTATATCCCCAGCGTTTACTATGCAATCATTGCTATTATTAACATAAAAGTTTTCTGTTGAATGCAACAAAAGTCCTTGATTATATTGATTAGGTTTACTATTTATAAGCCCTTTCAGTTTAGAATAAAACCCTTCGACTGCAAGTTGATGCTCGTAAAAGTTAAATAAGTTATCCATTGTAATGATCTTAGAGAACGTTTTGAATTTATTTAATGCCATATTTAATAGCTGTGAAGAACTATCTGAATTCCCTGCCCTTGCGATAAGAAATCGACTTTCTAAACATCGTCTCTTCTGTATTCAATTTTATAAATGCAAATTCAATACTTTCAACATTCATTATTATCTCCTTATCAAACTAATGTATCAAACAAACATAATGAAGCGCACTCCTCTATGCGGATTCAAGTATGTTCAAGTTAAATATTTGTGATTTAAAACGTCTATTCCATCGAATACCGCTGGGTTCTATATTGTAAATTGTTTGTTGAATGAATGTTGGATGATAGTTCATTTCATGCTCACCGCTCATAAATAACATCAACTTATCTATATAGAATTGAGCTACTTTACAGTGCATAAAAGCTTCTAAAAGATGATACACAATAACACGAATTCCATATGAATCATGCTCATCAAAGTGGTCTTGTATCCATTGTAATCCATCAATTGCTGCTGAATCAACAAACTTTGGATTCAAATAATATACGTTGTATAATCTCGCAGATAAATAGCGGCCGGTATTAAATGGATGTATTTCTACTGGTAAAAGTTCATTGAATTGTTGAACAGAATTAATTTGTTTGTAAGTCAATTGCATTTTAATTAAATCAACATTTTTTAAGTAGAAATAATATTTCAAACTCAACGCAAAAAGCAAGTCATTCTTGGCTCCACCAGTATTTACATCAATGCCTTTGATATAATAATCCAATCCTTTAATGTAATTCGGTAAAATAAAATCAGGATCTGCATTCAATTCAAAGAATGCTTTTCTAATTATTGGATACTTAATAAATCGTTTATAAAATTCCAACTCTGAGTTGGGTGTCCACTTTAAAATATCAAAAAAGGATTGTCCAAAATCATACATAAACCGGTAAGATTCAATAAATGAAGGATCAAAAGACATTTCTTCAAATAAAATATGAAGAGGCTTCCAGCTTGATGTAGCTAAATTAAGTCCCACTAGATTCACCTTTGGATTATTCTTTTGGGAGACTCCAATCTGCTTCATTTGTTCATAAGAACTTTCGCAAACTCGACAATATTCATCCCAATTTGAAAAGGGATATATTAGGGAGGATAACTTATCTAAAGTATCTAAATAGAAATGGTTACTTGCTTCTGCACATAGGAAAAGTCGGCTAAAGGTGGAAGGCGAAATATAAACGTCATTTATTTTCCTAACCATCGTTGAAAATCGCTCAGTATCGGGCCTATTTCTCACAATCATACCAATGGTTGATTGCAAGTCTTGCCTTAGCTGTCTAAGGATTTTATCATTAATAGTATGTTTAGGCTTTGGCATGTTCGTTTTGCAGATTCAACAAATGCAATATTCTTATTTCAATCCTTCTAAATTGCAATTTATTTGTTCAAGTATGTTCAAGTTATCTCTGTTTAACATCACACTCGTTTTCGAATATGTTGAATTACCATTAACAATCCCAATCCCGATAAAAATAGGAATAACACTCCTACTATTAGCTGCCCACACAATAAGGACCACCAGCCCAGTTTAATTAAGAAAAAACTGCAACAAGCAATGAACCAATGAACCCATTGTGTTTTAGAAATTGATTTCGCATGTGTGCCTAAGACTTCAAAAAAACGTTTGCTATGCGATTCATTTACTGGCGAAGTAAGGAATGTAACCATGATCCACGTTGCACTTACTAGCGTTCCTAAAAGAATTAATTCCAAGGAATAATCATTAAATAAGAACTGCGATTTGAGCACATTCAAGACATTTCTAAATGCAATGGAATGCTCTTGTAATTGATGATAAATAAATGCATAGATAAGTGAAGCCAGCATTGCCGTTAGCTGAGACCATGCATTGATTCTTGGCCAAAACCACCTTAAAATAAATACTGGTCCAACTCCAGCAGATATAACAAACAAGTGCTTTACAATGCCTAATAAGGACTCAAAACGAATGGCTATATAGACACCCAACCAAGTAAATGCAATCATCCATAAGCGAGGTAAGAAGTTTATAATTCCTTGGAATGATTTGATATTAATTTTCTGTAATTCACCAATAATCATACTTGCTGACCATAACTGATAATTAGCACTTAAGGAAACAAATGCTAAAAGAAACATGATTAACCCAGACCACTTTACCCAAGGACTTAAATTCTGCAAAAAAACAGCAATTAATTCTTCTCCTGAATGCAATCCATCCTTTGCATGCTCGCCCATTGCGTATAATGGAATGAACATGAGAAATACCTGTAATACCATAAATAAAAAAATACCCATCATAAATTGACGAGCTCCTTTTTTCTCAGATGCGTTGAGT
>CALQJV010000144.1 GCA_943330985.1 Chitinophaga pinensis | reverse complement strand
GTAAGGACTCCAGTTGCCATTAGAGCAGTAGTAGTATTTGAATAGTTTAAAGTCGAATTAGCTGCATTGGTCCAAGTTGATCCTGCGGCCGCACCAGTTAGTGCGCCAGTTATAGTAACTGTTCCATTGTTGCTAAAAGATGCCGCTGTTAATGCAGTTCCTAAGGTTAGACTACCCGTAACAGATACAGTTCCATTATTGGTAAAGGTTGTTCCTGCTCCAATAATGGAATTTCCAGTTAAGATTGTAGTTGTTCCTGTTGATGTTGTTGCTCCACCAGTAAATGTTGAGGTTCCAGTAATTGTTGTTGTTCCTGTTCCCGAAAGAGTTGCAAGCCCAGTTGACGCAAATGTTGAGGAGAAATTTGTTGCGGCTGAACTATTTAGTGTAAGTGTAGAATTTGCTATTACAGCACCAGAAAATGTTGTTATAGCCGTATTATTTATAATAGTTGCTCCATTCATGGTAACTGCCCCAGCCATGGTAATTGCTGAGGTTCCGCCAATTGTAACGGCGTTATTAATTGTAACTGCACCTGTTCCTGATTTATTGAATGTTCCTGCATTTGAAATACCACCACCAAAAACAAATGGAGAATTATTGGCAGGTGAGAAGTTCGTTCCTAAATTCACTGTTAACAATCCAGTAAATGTATTCGTCCCAGTCGCACTTCCATCGGAAATAGATGATGTGCCATTCAATGTAGTAGTTCCTGAAGCCGTGAAACTTCCTGCAGCTAAATTTAAAGCTCCTGTTCCATTTAATACTGTATTACCAGTAACGGCAATAAGTCCTGTTCCAGTGCTTCCCGCTAGTATTCCGTTTATAGTTAGTGTTCCAGAAACCGTTAAGGTAAAAGTACTCGACATTGTCAATGTACTGCCTGCATTAATGGTAAGGTTGTTAACGGTAGTATTTTGATTTACCGTCACATTAGTTGCTATAATCGCATCATCAATTGTTGCAGGCACTCCAGTTGGCGACCAAGTGATCGTGCTCCAATTTCCAATAGATGCCGATGTTTTCGTTACCTGAGCTTGAACTTCACCTACTAATAATAGAAGTGTCAACACAAAAGTTATATTGAAAAACTTTTGTGCTCGCTTGATACTCAAATGCGGATTTGGAGTAAAAGGTGTTTTCATAGGTTTGAATTTTAATAAGGGTAAGTGTTCCATTTTTTGTTTGAGCGAAATGGATTGGTTGTTTGTTTTTTTTGATGTTTGATTATATAATGTAGAATTTATTGCCATGTGTTTTAATGTATTGTTCACGTGCCGTAAACGATGACAGTTAATAAATGGTTGTGGAAATCATACTTATAAGCAAGTAATTAGGTGACATTACATTTTCAGAATGAAATTACAAATTTATCACATACATAGATTCGGAATCAATTTGAATTTTAAAAATCATTAAATGTTTGTTAAAAAGTAATCATTTCATGAATATGATTGATTTATGGCGGATTTTTCAATTTTTAATACAAAGTTAAAAACACAACTAAATCCTAAAATTTTGGCAAAAGTAAGCAAAAATCTTACAAAGTATAATTTATTTCATTTTAAGAGCGAGTTGTCCTTTTTCACTGTTGAGAAATGTAAAGGAGCTTTTGGGTGATCGATTTCTCTTTGAAACGTGCGCGGATATAGATTAATTCGCTTGATATTGTTGATGTTGGCTTTATTTTCAAAAGTCCATTTATTCCAAATTCCATTGGTGTAATGTCAATCGATTGGCCCAGATTATTGAAAAGGTTAATTTCATCTGGAAGTCCTAATTCAAGCGGAAACTGAAAATTAATATTGCCAATTGCTGGGTTAGGGATAATTAAAAAAGGTTTTTCAGTCGCAGATGACGGGGTTTCGTTTTGGCTATAAAGTAAAATGATGTCACTAAATGGGTTTGATGTGATTTGTAGTGAATCTAACTCGTTAAATGGCAACTTTAACCAGATTTCGCTATTCGATTCATTGAATTGTACACGTATTAATGTGTCTCCATTCGACCATTGAATGTGAATGGGCAGCATCATTTCATAGGGACCAAATCCTTCAAGTGAAGCGTGTTGACTTAGATCTACGCGAACAATACCATCGGGGAATTGCTGATGACTTATAGAAACAATGGGATAGCCTTCACCATATATCCAATCGTTAAAAAACTCATTGAGCGACTCTCCCGAAGTGTTTTCAAACGCCTGTATCAAATCGATTGTTCGCACTTCAGCGCCCGCCAGTTGATTCGATGAGAGGTAGTTTCTCAAGCCCGAAAAGAATGCGTTTTCACCAATCCGTGTTCGAAGCATGTGAAGTACCATAGCGCCTTTTGCATAACTCAAACGTCCATTAAAAATCCGATTCACATCGCTAGTGTCGGATACATATACACTTCCTCCAACTTCTTGTGTAATATTCGCAATTTGATCTTTCTTCCATTGAAGGAAATTTTCAGGATGAAAGCGTTCGGTATACATGCCAGCGCAGTATGTTGCAAAACCCTCATTTAGCCAGATGTCGCTCCAGCTTCCACAGGTAACATGGTCGCCAAACCACTGATGAGCCAGCTCGTGCGACATCAGTCCTTCTCCTAAATTGGCCATCGAACTCATGGTTTGGTGCTCCATTCCACCGCCCCAGCCAAATTGTGCATGACCGTATTTCTCATCCGAAAAAGGGTACGGAATGAATAAGCTGTCGTAAAATTGCAACATGTTTGTTTCGTATGGAGCCGCCGCCCGCCATTCCCATTCGTTTTCGGGATATGCATAATTCACCACCGGCAATAGTGCATTTCGTAATTGAACAAAATCGGTGAATGAAACAAATGGAGCCACACTCGTTCCAATCAAATAGGTAGCAATAGGATGTCGGTGTCTCCAATGGTGATAAACACCGCTATCGGCATTCGTCATACTCATCAATTTACCATTTCCCGATGCTAAGAAACCTTCGGGTGTATGAATAATCATATCCAAGGAATCGAGTTTGTCGCCTAAACTTAATCGACTTGGCCACCAGTCGGACGAGCCATAAGGTTCCGATAACGTCCACAAAGCAGGAAGTCCACCAGGTGTTTGTGCTGTTATAAACGACCCAAATCCACTATTGGGTGGAATGCCTTTGTAATAGATGCTCAGAGAATCGATATCGCCATTATTGGGGGCAAGAAGAGTTATTGTTAAGCGATTGTTTTGATGATTGAATGAAAGCGGTTGATTTACTTGCAGGATTGAGTCAACCTGAAGGTCATTGCTTAAATCGAATCCAATTTCTTGTTGAATTCCATCGATGGATTTTATAAAATAGGTTACCTCTCCTCTTATATATCGTACGCTAGGATTCACAAACCACAATGTGCGAGCATACACTAAATCGAAAGGACTCGAATTCGTGTTTAACTTAAGCGGTGTTTTATGAAATCCTTTCCGTTCTAAAGCAGCAATGTCCTGGATTTCTTGATTGAATTTCGATTGCGAAAGCAACTGCAAGCATTGAATACAAAGCAAAACAACAGTTATAAATACTTTCATGGAAACTTAATTTTATCAAATTTACATACAAACAAGAAAAGAATCTAAATTTGCCCCCCTTTAAAATTGGAAATTATGTGGAACATCATTGACGAAAAACTTCATCGTGAATTTGAATTCAAGAATTTCATTGAAGCATTTGCATTCATCACCAAAGTTGCGCTCCTTTCCGAACGTGCTAATCATCATCCTGAAATTCGAAATGTGTATAACAAAGTAGAGATCATTTTGTGCACACACGACGAAGAAAGTACCATTACCGAAAAGGACAAGCACTTAGCTGAGAAAATCGATCAGGCCTATAAATCAACCATTGCTGTTTAATCAGCTTTCTGACATTGGTCAACAAAATCCGTTAGCAATTCTGTAGTCCATTCAATTGCTCCTGTTTGTTTTCTAAAAACACTGCCATTGCTACAAAATAGGTAGCTTGTAGGAAGAGTGTAAATGCTGTTTTCTTTGAATGATCCTGTGAGTTTACATAGTTGGAAACTTAATGGGATGCTCGAACTGAAATCCTGCAAAACAGCGGTTTCTTCATCGCTTACGAGGATAACTTGGATGTTTCTGCTTTTTAGTTCTGCTTCAAGTTTGGCAAGAACAGGGAGTTCTTTGCGACAATCGCGGCACCAGGTTCCGAAGAAAATGAGCAAGGTTGGTTTGCCCGATGCAGGTTTTACAGAATTGCCCTGTAAATCGCTTAGCTGAATTTCGGGAAGTAACAAAGCGGGTGCAACACGATAGCGTTGGTAAATGAAAATGCCCACCATGATTAATGCACTGATTAAGCCCGCAGAAATCAATTGCTGTTTTTTCATTGCTTATCGAACGAAAGTACTGTATTGCGGATAATGGAAATACACTCATGAAGCTGCGATTCAGTAATAACTAGGGGAGGAGCAAAGCGAATAATATCGCCATGTGTTGGTTTGGCGAGTAATCCATTTTCCATCATTCTAACGCAAATATCCCAAGCGGTAACACCATCCGTTTCGTTGATTACGATGGCATTTAAAAGTCCTTTCCCACG
>CALQJV010000143.1 GCA_943330985.1 Chitinophaga pinensis | reverse complement strand
GATGCTTTTAAAAAAAATATTTTGTGCGGATTATTGGAGATTCAATTTTTTCTTAACTGATGCTAGCACGTTGTCGCTCTCTTCCCAGAATAACAATGAGCCCGCAGAAGTATCAAAAATATAGGTATATCCGTTTTCTTTTGCTACTTGCTCGATGGCTTTTTTCGCCTTATTTACGATAGGTTCAATTAATGCTTGTTCTTGTTGTTCGAGTGATTGTTGTGCTTGCTGTTGGAAATTTTGAATGCGAGTTCCCAAACTTGTGAGCTCTTCTTCTTTGTCTTTCTTTACTAGCTCTGACAATTTAGGAGCTTCAGACGAATACTTTTCTTGTTTTGCTCTGTATTCGGTCATCATTTCCTGAAGTTGTTTTTCAACATCTTTAGTAATGGAATCCATTTTAGCTGCAGCTGCTTTTCTTTCTGGCATTAGACCTAGCAATTCGGCAGAATTAATATGTCCAAATTTATTCGATTTCTGAGCCATTGCAGGGTTCCAGATCATTGCAGAGGCTAGAATAGCCAGGGTGATAATTTGCTTCATGTGTGTTTAAATTATTTTTTAATTGGAGGATTAGCTGATGGAGAACCTGTTCCTGAATCCGAACCTTTATCGGTTTCTTTTCCATCATTTTTTTGTCCCGGTGTATACCCTAGATTTTCTAAAATCTGATCACTGATATCGTATTTCGGGTTTGTAAAAAGCATTGTTAAATCGCTTGACTTATCGAATACTACAGCATAATTTTTGGTTGTAGCAATTTCTTTAATCGCGTTATAAATTTTATCCTGAACAGGCTTTACTAAATCTTGTCTTCTTTTTAAAAGGTCTCCCCCTTTACCGAAACGTTGTTTTTGAAGTTCTTTCGCGGCTTGTTCTCTATCAATAATTTCATCTTCCCGCTTTTTTTTCATATCGTCGGTAAGAAGAATCGACTCCGCTTGAAAGTCTTTGTACATTTTATCGATTTCGCCAAATTTGACTTCAATCTCTTTTTGCCATTGGATAGAAATTCGATCTAATTGCTGCTGTGCTGATTTGTATTCTGGAAGATTCTCCAAAATATATTGTGTGTCGACATAAGCAAATTTTTGTGCCGTTAAGGTTGGTGTTACGGAGAACATAACCAAAATCGCGAAGAGTATCTTTTTCATAACCGGCTTGTTGGATTTAAGGTGCAAATTAAACATTTCTACATGGGATTTAAAACGCCGAAATCAACAATCGTGCTATTCTGTTTATGAATTGAAATTTTAATGATAATAAGGAATTACTCGCACGATGTTTTTAATACGAAATGTTTAGTTAAAGTTCTGACCAATAATAAAGTGGAATTGCCCTTTCGCCATGCTAGAATAACCAGGAAGATCGTCGAAACGAAAACCATAATCGAGACCCAGCAATCCAAACATAGGAAGGAAAACACGGACACCAACTCCACCAGCACGTTTAATATCGAAAGGATTAAAGTCGCTGAATTTAGACCAAGCATTACCACCTTCCAAAAAGCCCAAAGCAAATACAGTAGCCGATGGATTGAGTGAAATTGGGAATCTTAATTCCATTGTATATCGGTTGTAAATTGGAGCATCTCCACCGGTTTGGCTTGTAGAAACAGAACCATCGTTGTATCCACGAAGCCCAACAATTTCGGCTCCTAAGAATTGAGCACCCCAGGTTAAACCACTTAAGCCTGTACCTCCATAACGGAATCGCTCAAAAGGAGAAAGACCTTTATTGGGATTATAAAAACCTACAAAACCGAGATTTGCGCGAGTCATTAATACCAAGGTGTTTTTATTTCGAGAGAGCGGTGTAAACCACTGCGCATCGAATTTCACCTTATAAAATTCCACCCATTTGTATCGTTGTTCTTTTGTTACAAGTTCGGATGCAGGAGTATTGCCCATTAAAGAATATGGCGGAGTAGCTTGCACTGAGAAGCTGATATTCGATCCTGATTTTGGATAGATTGGTGCATCAATCGAATTTCGCGCAATGGTCGTTGTTAAACTGAAATTATTTGCAAAGCCATTTTTTAAGTCAAAAGCCGTTGAATTGAGCAATTCGTAATACTGAAAGCTGATTGACTGCTGAAGTGTAAAGAAATCGTCTGGCCAACGTAAGCGCTTACCATATCCGAGAATTAATCCTGTGTTTTTTGTAAGACTTCTTGTTGGATCGTTCTTCGCAGCGCCATTTCCATAAATTGAATGATACGCCGTAATCGTTAATGAATTTGGTTTTTTACCTCCGAGCCAAGGTTCAGTAAACGATAAATTATAACTCTGGAAAGCTCTTCCTGTTGAGGATGCATTAATCGATAAACGCTGTCCATCGCCGGAAGGCAGAGGTCGCCAAGCATTTTTCTTTAAAAAACGACGAGCACTAAAATTATTGAACGCAAGACCTAAATTACCAATCAAGCGACCAGCTCCCCAACCTCCTGAAAGTTGAAGTTGATCGGATGGTTTCTCTTCTACTTTGTATTCGATATCGACTGTTCCATCTTGGGGGTTCGGAACTGGATTAACGCCCATTTTCTCCGGATCGAAATAGCCCAATTGAGAAAGTTCTCGTTGCGTACGAATAATATCTGATCTGCGGAATAATTGTCCGGGTCGTGTGCGAATTTCGCGCATCACAACATGGTCGTTCGTTTTGTCATTCCCAGTAACAGTAACTCTGTTTATTCGCGCTTGCTTGCCTTCATAAACGCGCATTTCGATGTCCACAGAATCATTATCGACAAAAGTCTCAACGGGAGTCACTTGAAAGAAAAGATGTCCATCATTCATGTACAATGATGAAACATCCGATTCGGCAGCATTCATGAACAGATTCTGCTCTAATGTTGCTTGGTTGTAAATTTCACCTTTCTTAATTCCAAGGATATCACTGAGTTGTTTGGATGTGTATTTTACATTTCCAACCCAAGAAATATTGCGAAAAAAATACTGACGTCCTTCATCAATTTGAATGTCAATATTGATTCTTTTTGCATCGTATTTATAAACGGAATCCTTTATAATTCGGGCATCCTTGAAACCTTTATCGAAATAAATACTAAGCATTTTCCCTTTGTCCTCCAGGAAATTGTCCTCCATATATTTCGAAGTCGTGAAGATACTATACCAGGGATTTTCCTTGGTATTCTTCATCTTGTGTTTCAATTTCCGATCACTTACAAACTCATTTCCGTTTATTTTGATTTTATTGATTTTAACACGGCGATCCTTATCAACTAAAATATTCAACATAACACCTCCACCTGGAATGGTATCGGTTACAGTATTCACATCCACCTTCACATTCATATAGCCCTTGTCTATAAAGAAGGACGTTACCGTATTGCGCGTGTTGACCAATAAATTATCGTTTACCGGTTTGCCACGAATTAATTTAATTTGTTCACGAAGATCATCTGCTTCATTTTTCTTTATTCCAACAAAACGGAATCTCGAAAGCCGAGGACGCTCTTCGAGTAAGATGACCAAATAAATCTTATCTCCTTCTATGCGTTCGGCTTGAACCTCAACGCCAGTAAATAGGCCTTGTTTCCAAAGTGCTTCAATGGCATTACTGATTCGATCGCCAGGCACCATGATTTTATCTCCTTTGTTTAAACCCGAAAGTAAACGAAGAATATTTTGATCTAGACTACTATTGTCTTTCGTTTGAAAACGAATGTCTGCAATTTCGTATTCCTTTGGAGTGGTATAATTAATTGCCTCATTCGCAATGATAGGAGGCGCAACTTGAGACACTCCTTTGAAAGCAAAACAAATAAGGCAAATTATGAAAAACAGGCAATTTTTTTTTAGCATCTGGATTATGGCTTCAATTGTTCGCTTGTTTTTCCAAAACGGCGTTCTCTATTTTGATAACTAATAATGGCTTGATACAGATCCTCTCGACGGAAATCTGGCCATAGAACATCTGTAAAATACAATTCGGCATAGGAAATTTGCCAAAGTAAAAAATTACTAATTCGATGTTCGCCAGAAGTTCGTATCAACAATTCGGGGTCAGGGATTCCCGCTGTTGTTAGTGAATTTGAAATTAAACTTTCGTTTATATCCTCTTGCTTAATTTTCCCAAGAAGAACATCAGAAGCAATTTTCTTCATTGCATGTGTAATTTCCCATCGGGAACTGTAACTTAAAGCAAGCACAAGGGTCATACGGGAATTGCCTTGCGTCTTGAGTTTGGCTTCTTCCAATTCTTTTCGGCACTTTGATGGCAAAGAATCGATATCTCCAATTGACTCGAGTCGAATATTATTATCCATCAATGTTTTAGTTTCTTTACTGATTGTACTAACCAACAAAGTCATTAACGCATTTATTTCATATTTAGGCCGATTCCAATTTTCGGTCGAAAAGGCATACATGGTTAAATAGGAAACACCTAATTCAGCACATGCTTCAACCGTTTCTCTAACCGCCTTAACACCACTTTCATGACCAAAGGTGCGAAGCTTCCCTTGCATTTTTGCCCATCGACCATTGCCGTCCATAATAACAGCAATGTGTTTTGGTAAATTCTGAAGGTTTATTTCTT
>CALQJV010000142.1 GCA_943330985.1 Chitinophaga pinensis | reverse complement strand
AAATCAAACACATCGAAGATGCTCAAATGGAAGATGTGAAAGCCTTTTTCAATCGGTTTTATCTTCCTTCAAATGCCATCATGGTTGTTGCGGGAGATGTAAAACACGAGGAGGTGAAACGCTTGTCGGAAAAGTGGTTTGCACCAATACCAAGTGGAAATCGTCCATTGAGAAATATCTCAGCCGAACCTAAACAAACGGAAGCACGACGACTAACAGTAAATCGGGATGTGCCCACAGATTCCATTACGAAAGTATATCACATGGCAGCCCGAATGGATGCAGAATATCAGGCGCAAGATTTACTTTCGGATGTATTGGGAAGAGGTCAATCGGCTCGTTTATTCAATGCGTTGGTGAAAGACGAACAATTATTTACAGATGTTTCGGCGCATGTAAGTGGTAGTTTTGATAAAGGCTTGTTTGTTATTAATGGTCGTGTGAAAAATGGTGTGAATCCAGAGCATGCCGAAGCTGGAATTCAACGTGTAATTGATGATCTTTTAGCGAATGGAATTCCTGAGCAAGAGCTTATTAAAGTAAAAAATAAAGCCGAAAGTACGCATGTATTTGGTGAGGTGAGTATTCTAAACAAAGCCATGAATTTAGCTTTCGGCGAATTGCTTGGCGACATTGAAATGGTGAATACCGAAATTGCTAAACTACATGCTGTAACTTCTGCAGATGTTCTGAAGCAAGCCCAAAACATTTTACGTGAAGAAAATTGTTCCACTCTTTTTTATCTTAAATCAGCATGATTCACCCCAACCGATTAGTACCGCCAACGCTTCATCCAATCGATTCGGTGAATCCACAAATGCCGGAACGATTTACCCTCTCCAATGGAATCGAAGTGTTTAGCCTCTCGGCTGGATCGCAGGAGGTGATGAAAGTAGAATTGGTTTTTGCGGCCGGAACTTCACGTCACGAAAATCCGCTTTTGCCATCCTTTACTGCATCAATGCTTCAAGAAGGTACTCATTCGAAAAGTGCATCCGATATCGCTTCTGCCATCGACGATTTTGGTGCCTTTCTTGAACTCGATATCGATAAAGATTATTCGGGAATTACCTTGTATTCACTCAATAAATATTTGGAAAATACATTGCCTGTAGTTTCCGAATTGCTTTGTAAATCAACCTTTCCAGAACACGAATGGGAAATTATGCGAAGCAATCGTCTGCAAAAATATACCGTCAATTTGGGCAAAGTGGGTTTTGTTGCAGGCAAACGTTTTCAAGAACTTCTATTCGCGGGCTCTCCGTATGGAACTGCTTTCGATGAAGCAGACTACAAATCCTTGCAAATTGATGAGTTGAAAAACTTCTATCAGCAGTTCTATTCTCCAACATCGGCGAAAATCTTTTTAAGCGGAAAAATTGACGCAAGCACTTCCCAATTGCTCGAAGACACGTTTGGCAGTTTATCTGGCCATGGAACATTTCTTCCAGCTATTGAAATTCCCAATGTTGGAAATACTATTGAACGTAAACAGTTTATTCCAAAAGATGACGCAATACAATCGGCAATTCGCATTGGGCGTAGATTGTTTACAAAGAACCATCCCGATTATTTTGGAATGAAGGTTTTAACCACTATTCTAGGAGGTTATTTTGGTTCACGTTTGATGAGTAACATTCGTGAGGACAAAGGCTACACGTATGGCATTGGAGCTGGGATTTTATCGTTTTGTTCGGATGGTTATTTTTACATCAGTACAGAAGTGGGGTCGGATGTTTGCGCATTAGCTTTGAATGAGATTTACAAGGAGATTGCTTTACTGCGCGATGAAATGGTTTCTGAAGAAGAGCTTGATTTAGTGAAAAGTTATATGCTGGGTTCTTTATTGAAAAGTTTTGAAGGTCCTTTCGAACGCATGGAACGTTTTAAAAATTGTCAGCTTTTCGGAGTGGACGAACAGTATTTTCAACGATACACAAGAGAAATTAGAAATATCACACCTTCTCAAATCCAACAATTAGCAAAAGTTTGGTTGCAAGAAGAAAACCTTTTGGAACTAGTTGTGGGAAAATATTAATTTGAAAGGAGTTATAATTTAAAATTCATTTCATTTTACGCAGCAATTAATTCCTAAATTTGCGCGCAATTCGGGACTAATCCCGTTTCCCCGATTGCCATGGAACACCATTCTAAATTCGTTGAAGGGCTTACATACGACGACGTACTTCTAATTCCTGATTACTCAGAAGTTCTTCCACGCGATACTGATATTAGCACGTATTTTACTCGCACTATCCGACTCAACGTTCCTATAGTTTCAGCTGCGATGGATACCGTTACAGAATCGTCCTTGGCAATTGCCATAGCGCAAGAGGGTGGTATTGGTGTTTTACATAAAAACATGAGTATTGCCCAACAGGCAGCCGAAGTCAAGAAAGTAAAACGTTCGGAAAGCGGAATGATTATCGATCCTGTTGTCTTACCCGAAACCGCAGTTGTTGCTGATGCCTTGCATTTGATGAAGGAAAACCGAATTGGTGGTATTCCGGTCATTGATGAAAATAGAAAGCTTGTTGGTATTATCACCAATCGCGATTTGCGATTCGAGAAAAGATTCGATAAGCCAGTGCGCGATGTAATGACCAAAGAGAATCTCATTACAACCACCGAAACCAATCTTGCAAAAGCAGAAATATTGCTTCAAGATTATAAAATTGAAAAACTACCAGTGGTAAATCAAGAATATCAGTTGGTTGGATTGATCACCTACAAAGACATTATAAAAAATCGCCTTCGTCCTAATGCCTGCAAAGATGATTTTGGGCGTTTACGCGTCGCTGCTGCAGTTGGCGTTACTGCCGACACACTCGAACGAGTTGCTGCACTCGTTAAAGCTGGGGCTGATGCAGTTGTTATAGACACCGCGCACGGACATTCGAAAGGCGTTATTGAAAAATTAAAAGAGGTGAAAGCGCAATTTCCAGAGCTTCAAATTGTGGTTGGGAATATTGCAACAGCTGCCGCAGCGCGCATGTTAGTTGATGCCGGAGCGGATGCAGTGAAAGTTGGAATTGGGCCTGGATCTATTTGCACAACCCGCGTAATTGCTGGTGTTGGTGTTCCTCAGCTAACAGCTGTAATGGACGTTGCCCGCGAACTTCAAGGAACAGGAATCCCTGTAATTGCAGATGGAGGAATTCGTTTTTCGGGCGACATTGCCAAAGCAATCGCTGCTGGAGGCTCAACGATTATGGCAGGTTCGCTTTTCGCTGGTGTGGAAGAGTCTCCCGGTGAAACCATCATTTTTGAAGGACGAAAGTTTAAATCATATCGAGGAATGGGATCTATTGAAGCTATGCAAACGGGTTCGAAAGACCGCTATTTTCAAGATGCTGAAGACGATTTGAAAAAATTAGTTCCAGAAGGAATTGTTGGGCAAGTGCCTTTTAAGGGATCTTTATCAGAGGTTTTGTATCAAATGATTGGTGGTTTACGCGCAGGAATGGGGTATTGCGGAGCGGCTAATATTGCTCAATTGCAATCCAAAAAACTCATTCGTATTACTGCTGCTGGGATCCGCGAATCACATCCTCATGATGTTAACATTACTCGTGAAGCACCGAACTACTCAAGCCGATAGAAGTTCAATTAAAATTGAATTCCGTTGTTGAAGAAGATCTTCATTAAGATGAGTATGGATGCAAGTACCACCAAAAATTTGTTTTCAATTAAACCAGTTTCGGGCATTTTGTAAATCATAATCATGCGGCTTTTCATCGCATTGATGAAAATGGATACAACAATGACAAACATGGTAAATACCAATCCCAAATTGAGGATAAATGAACCATCTGAAAAGTAGATTAGCGATACACCCGAACAAATCACATAGGGAAGGAAAATAGTTTGGAACAAGTAAATGATTCTGTTTTCGTTCTTTGATATATTATTAGTGCTGTTTGTTATCTGAATAAATGGCTTTGCCACAACAACTCCAATAATGATTAAAAACATTATCGCAATAATGGACACAATTATTTTCGCGAAATCTTCCCAAAATAAATAATCAGCAACAATTCCCAAATAACTCGAAATTACACCTTGGTTTCCATTGTTTTTAATAGGCATCAATACCAATTGCGTACAAAAAAAGTTGAGGTAATGAATGCCCAACCATAACCAGAAAGTTTTTAATATACCGGGTCTTTTGCGATACAATTTTTGAATAATTAAAGCAATTACGCCACCAATCAAACAGTAAACGGCACCAGAAATAAATGTTCTTAATACAGAATCAACAGTCCACATATCAAAGTTTCGGGTATAGTCAACTTTGAAAAAATACAGTTTGTATAAGAGACTAAAACGCTTTGCAAATAAAGAAGAAACTAAGTAAAAGCTAACATAAACAATTGCATAAGCAGCCATATACGCTACAGCCGAATTAATTATTCTATTATTTCTCTCTTGCTCCTGCGAATTTTCTTTATTTGAAAGTTTCTCAGTAAAATCAAGAATCCGCTCCTTTGATTCCATGGAAATTTTGGTGTCAAGTGTTTGCAAATATATCTTTTTCTTAATTTAATATTAAACGTTTCAGAATTAAGAATGTATGCTTT